>DASZEI010000199.1:0-7375 GCA_035940975.1 Jatrophihabitans sp.
ACGCCCGGAGGCTAGTGTCGTGTTACCCGGTTACAGTATGTGGAAGTGTTACTCTGTGAAGTCAGCGTTACCAAGCGACATAGGTAACAACTCAGACCAGAATGATTACCACGCGTGGCCACTCTGTTTAAGGACGGGGACGTGACTGAGTACAACACTCCGACCATCGGTGAAGATGTTGCCGCAGCCGCGGGCGTCGAAGGCACCGGCGCCGAGGCAGCGGGGCTCGCTCCGGGCGACCGTGAGTACGCCCGGGCGCTCGGCACCAGGCTGAGAGCGGTCCGGTCTCAGCAGCGGCTGTCGTTGCACGGTGTCGAGCGCAAGTCCAACGGCAAGTGGAAAGCGGTCGTGGTCGGCTCCTACGAGCGCGGCGACCGTGCCGTGTCGGTGGCCCGGCTTGCCGAACTGGCCGAGTTCTACGGCGTGCCCATCTCCGAGCTGCTGCCCACCGAGGACGGCGCGCCCAGCAGCCGGGCCGACAGCGGCGGCAAGGTCGTGCTCGACCTGCAGAAGCTGCAACACGTGCCCGCTGAGGACGCCGCGCCGCTGGTTCGCTACGCGCACTCCATTCAGCGCCAGCGTGGCGACTACGGCAACAAGGTGCTCTCGATCCGCGGCGAGGACCTGCGGGCGCTGGCCCTGATGTTCGACACCTCGCTGGAGCGGTTGACCGAGAAGCTGCTCAGCTGGGGCGTGCTGGCGCCGGGCTCGATGGGCCACGGCCTGGACTGACGGCTCAGGTGGCGGCCGCCCCGTCGGTCGGCAGTTGATCGCGCAGCACCCTGCCCAGGATGCCGTTGACGAACTTGGGCGATTCGTCGGTGGACAGCAGCTTGGCCAGCTCCACCGCCTCGTCGATGGCTACCGCGTCGGGTATGTCCGCGGCCCACAGCAGCTCGTACAGACCGATCCGCAGGACGGCCCGGTCCACTCCCGGCATGCGATCCAGCGTCCAGCCCTCGGAGTAGTCGTTCAACAACCGGTCGATCTCGGCCCGGTGCTCGGTGACCCCCTCGATCAGCTCGATGGTGTAGTCGTTGATCGGCGGGTCGGCCAGCGCGATCCGCTCGGCCAGCGTCGTCACCGGGTCGGCACCCCGCAGGTCCGCCTCGTAGATCAGGTCCACGGCGCGTTTACGGGCCTTGCTGCGGGCGGCCATGGGCAGGATGTCAGCCGCTGATGCGGCCGAGGTAACGGCCGTCCCGGGTGTCGATCTTGATCTTCTCGCCGGTGGTGACGAACAGGGGCACCTGCACCTCGGCTCCGGTCTCGACCGTGGCCGGCTTGGTGCCACCGGTCGCCCGGTCGCCCTGCAGTCCCGGCTCGGTGTAGGTGATCAGCAGCTCGACCGAGGTCGGTAGTTCGATGTAGAGCGGCACGCCCTCGTGCACCGCGACCACCGCCTCGGCGTTGTCGAGCAGGTAGTTGGCGCCGTCGCCGACGACCGTGCCGGGCACGTGGATCTGCTCGTAGGTGTCGCCGTCCATGAAGACGAAGTCGTCGCCTTCCTTGTACAGGTAGGTCATCGCTCGCTTGTCCACCGTCGCGGTCTCGACCCTGGTGCCGGCGTTGAACGTCCGGTCGACCACCTTGCCCGACAGCACGTTCTTCAGCGTGGTTCGCACGAATGCACCGCCCTTGCCCGGCTTGACGTGCTGGAATTCCACGACCGTCCACAGCTGGCCGTCGAGGTTGAGCACCAGGCCGTTCTTCAGGTCATTCGTGGTGGCCATGAGTCGCTGCGTCTCCTAAAGGATGGAAATCGATGCCGGTGCGATGTGCGCACGTGGACACGCCACGCGGCGCGAACCGCGGGCGGCCTCTTGGCCGACAGTTTAGCCGCCGGGCCCGGCAGCCCCCGCCGACCCCGGCGAGCCGCTCAACTGGCCGGGGTGAACCCGAGCACCGGGCGGGCCCGGCCGGCTGACTCGCGCAGCAGCGCCACCGCCTCGCCGGTCTCGGCGATGCCGCCGTAGGTGCCCTCGATGCCGGCCGGGGGGATGGTCCGCCCGAAGGTCAGCTCGCTGGCCTCGGCCGGGCTCAGCCGGCGCACCGGCATGGTGGCGGCGATGGCGCGCGGCAGCGGCAGCATGATCGGGTCGGCCAGCGCCGCCAGTTCCTCGAGCGTCAGCGCCTGCTCCAGCCCGAACACCCCGACCCGGGTCCGGCGCAGCGCGGTGAGATGGCCACCGACCCCCAGCCGCTCGCCGAGATCGCGGGCCAGTGCCCGGACGTAGGTGCCTGACGAGCAGTCCACCACCACGTCCAGGTCACAGCAGTCACGTGCCCGGCGGGGCTCGCCGAGCAGCTCGAACCGCTGGATCGTCACGGGCCTGGCCGCCAGTTCCACCGTCTCGCCGGCCCGCACCCGGGCATAGGCCCGCTCGCCCTCGACCTTGATGGCAGACACCGAGGACGGCCGCTGCAGGATCTCGCCGGTCAGGACGCCGACCGCCGCCTCGATGGCGCCGGAGCCCAGGCCGGCGGCCGGCGCGCTGGACAGCACCGTGCCCTCCGCGTCGTCGGTGCTGGTGGCGATGCCCAGCCGGATGGTGGCCAGGTAGGTCTTGTCGGTGAGGATCAGGTGGTTCATCAGCTTGGTGGAGCGCTCCACGCCCAGCACCAGCACCCCGGTCGCCATCGGATCCAGCGTGCCGGCGTGCCCGACCCGGCGGGTGCCGGCGATCCGGCGTACCTTGGCGACCACGTCGTGCGAGGTCATGCCCGCCGGCTTGTCGACGATGATCAGCCCGCCCGGCCCGGTCGGGCCCTTTCTCGCCATGTCGTCCCATCACCTCGGTGGCCGGTACGGCCGGACGCCACTGTAGACGAGCCGGGCGGACCGGCCATCGGTCAGTCCTTGGGCCCCCACGGGCAGTCGGCGTCGCTGTACAGGTCGTTCCAGCAGTGCGCAGTGCCGTTGATCCGGGGAACCAGCCGGTGCTCGGTGCTGACCGCGTTGATCAGCACCCCCACGCAGAGCAGGCCCTGCACGACGGCGACCACCACCCTGCCCTTGCGGGCCAGCAGTGCGATGAGCAGCGGCAGCGGCACGACCACCCCCAGCGTCAGCGCGAGCGCGACGTGCATCAGGTGGAGTTGGGTGCGAAGCCCGCAACTGTCGCCGCAGGCCGTTGTCTGCCAGCCGGACACGATCAGCACGCCGATCAGGTCGAGCACCGCCACGCAGACCGCGATGATCACGGCGTCGAACCATGAGAAGCCGTCCAGCCGGCGGGCCAGCGCCCGCCGCCAGGCTGCCCAACGCCCGGACGCCTCAGGTGGCTCGACGGCCGCGGGGTCCTTGACCCACGAGATGTATCGAGCGGGCTCGGACCCGCCGGCGTTGCGTGCCATGTCGATCAAGCTGCCTTTCGCTCGAGCACCGGTCGCGATACTCCTGCCATCGTCTCGAACCCGAGTTCGTCGCCGCCAACGATTATCGCCCTTAGCGCTGCTCGCCGACCACCAGCCAGCGCCCGGACCGGGTCCGCCACACCATCCCGACGAACCGCAGGCCGATGAAGGCCGCCAGGCCCGCCCAGACCCCGGCCAGTCCCCAGTCCAGCCGCACCGCCAGCAGGCACAGCGGCACGAAGCCGCCGAGTGCCGCCACCACGGTGACCGTCCGGATGTAGGCGTTGTCGCCGGCGCCGAGCAGCACGCCGTCCAGGGCGAAGACGACGCCCGCCACCGGCGTCATGGCTACCAGCCACGGCCAGAGCACATGGGCCTGCTCGCGCACCCCGGCGTCGGAGGTGAACAGTGCCGGAATCGGGTACCAGCCGGCCGCCATCACCGCCGCGAACAGCACGCCGGCCACCAGCCCGTACCGGCTGACCCGCCAGGCGGTGCTCTTGGCCGCCGCGACCGCGCCACCACCCAGCGCCGCGCCGACCAGGGCCTGCGCCGCGATCGCGAACGAGTCCAGCAGCAGCGCGATGAACTCCCACAACTGCAGGCCCACCTGGTGCGCGGCCAGCTGGGCGGCCCCGATCCGGCCGGCCGCCCCGGCCGCGGTGAGGAAGGCGGCCTGGAAGGCCAGCGCCCGGATCACCAGGTCGCGGCTGACCACCAACTGCGAGCGCATCACCCTCCAGTCGGCGGCCAGTGGCACCCGTTCGGCCCGGATCGCCCGCAGGCACAGCGCCGCGCCGACCCACTGGGCCAGCACGTTGGCGATGGCCGAACCGCTCAACCCCAGGCCGGCCGGATAGACCAGCAGCGGCGAGGCCAGCGCCGACAGCAGGTTGGCCACCACCACGATCCGCACCGGCGTCCGGGTGTCCTGGACGCCGCGCAGCCAGCCGTTGCCGGCCAGCACCAGCAGGATGCCGGGCAGTCCCAGGATCGCGATCCGCAGCCACTGGGTGGCGTCATCGGCGACCGGCCCGGAACCACCGGCGACCGCCTCGACCACCGGCCTGGCCACCAGCTCACCGACCAGCACCGCCAGCAGCCCGATGGCCAGGGCCAGCCAGGACGCCTGGACCCCCTCGTTCACGGCCGCCGAGCGCCGGCCGGCGCCGAAGTAGCGGGCGGCCCGTCCGGTGGTGCCGTATTCCAGCGTGCTGCCGAGCACCGCCAGCATGGTCATGACCGTGCCGGCAGCGCCCAGGGCCGCCAGCTGCACCCGGCCCAGATGCCCGACGACGGCGGTGTCGACCAGCACGAACAGCGGCTCGGCGGCCAGCACCACGAACGCTGAGGCGGCCAGCGCCACGATCCGGCGGGTCGGAACCTCGACCCCGCTCAGCGCGGGGTCAGAGCTCATGGAACATGATCAGCAGGTCGACGAACCCCCGCTCGGGATGGGCGAAGCCGCCCGGCACCGTGCCCACCACGCTGAAGCCGAGTTCGAGGTAGAGCTTGATCGCGTACTCGTTCGAGGCCGCGACCGCGTTGAACTGAACCCCTCGATAACCGGCGGCCCGGGCCTGGTCCAGGCTGTGCAGCACCATCGCCCGACCCACGCCGCGGCCTCGGGCGGTCTCGCTGACCATGTAGGAGGCGGTGCCGATGTGCGAGCCGGGGCCGGCCTTGTTCGGGCCCAGCCGGTAGCTGCCCAGCACTAGGCTCACCGCGCCGGGATCCGGCCGGCCCACGCCGCTGCCGGTCACCAGCCAGACCCGGTCCGGCGGCGATCCGAACCACAGTCGCCGGCCGGCGTCCGAGCTCATCGCCGGGTCGTAGCAGTAGGTGTCGCCAGCGGCCACGATCTGGTGCCAGAACGGCCAGATCAGCGGCCAGTCCTGCTCGGTCGCCAAGCGGAACCCGAGGCCGCCGGCACCGGCCGCGGTTCCGCGGGCTGCGGTTCCGCGGGCTGCGGTTCCGCCGACCGCGGTTACGCCGGCCGAGCCGACCGGGCTACTCGTCGTCGGCTTCACGGGGCTTGCGGTACGGATCGGGGTCCCCAGCCGGCACCGCATGCGCCCGGGCCCGCTCCACCTGGGCATCGGCCTGCCGGGCGACGGCGAGCAATTCGTCGATGTGCTGGGCCGACTGGGGCAACTCGTCGAGCAGGAAGGACACCGTGGGGGTGAACTTGACACCGGTCTGGCGACCGACCTCGGACCGGATCTGGCCCCTGGCCGCCTCCAGCGCGGCCGCGGTGTCGGCACGCTCGGCGTCGTCACCCAGCACGGTGTAGAAGACGGTGGCGTCGTGCAGGTCCCCGGTCATCCGGACGTCGGTGACGGTCACCATTCCCAGCCTCGGGTCCTTGATCTGGCTCTCGATGTAGGAAGCGACGATCTGGCGGATGCGACCGGCCATCCGGCGCGCGCGTGGCGAATCGGCCATGACAGAACTCCTTCACCTCACGGCCCACCTGAAAGGTCATGCCCAGCGCCGGGCGGCGCTGAGCATGACCGGGTGGAACCTCACTGACTACTGACCGGGCTGCTAGCCGCGCGGCTTCTCGCGCATCTCGAAGGTCTCGACGATGTCTCCGATCTTGATGTCGTTGAACGACCCGAGCCCGATACCGCACTCGAATCCCTCGCGGACCTCGGTCGCGTCGTCCTTGAACCGTCGCAGCGACTCCACCGACAGGTGCTCGTTGATGACGATGCCGTCGCGCACCAGCCGGGCCTTGGAGTTTCGCCGGATGGTGCCGGACCGGACGATCGAACCCGCGATGTTGCCGACCCGGGGAACCCGGAACACCTCGCGGACCTCGGCGGTACCCAGCTGCACCTCTTCGAACTCGGGCTTGAGCATGCCCTTGAGCGCGGCTTCGATCTCGTCGATCGCCTGGTAGATGACCGTGTAGTACCGGACGTCGACGCCCTCACGCTCGGCGGCCTCGCGCGCCTTGCCCTCGGGCCGGACGTTGAAGCCGATCACGACCGCGTCCGAGGCGATGGCCAGGTTGATGTCGTTCTCGGTGATGGCGCCGACCCCGCGGCCGATCACCCGCAGCGAGACCTCGTCGTTGCCGTCGTTGAGCTCGATCTTGAGCAGCGAGTCCTCCAGGGCTTCCACCGAACCGGACACGTCACCCTTGATGATCAGGTTCAGCTGCTGAACCTCACCGGCGGCCAGTGCCTTGTCCAGGTCGTCCAGGGAGATCCGGCGCCGGTTGGACGCCAGCTGCGCGTTGCGCTCCCGGGCCGAGCGGCGGTCGGCGATCTGGCGCGCGATCCGGTCCTCCTCGACGACGATGAACGAGTCACCGGCGCCGGGAACCGAGGTCAGGCCGAGCACCATCACCGGAGAGCCGGGACCGGCCACCTCCACCGTCTTGCCGTCGTCGTCGAGCATCGCCCGGACCCGGCCGAAGGCGTCGCCGGCGACGATCGAGTCGCCGACGTGCAGCGTTCCGCGCTGGACCAGCACGGTCGCCACCGGGCCGCGGCCACGATCCAGGTGCGCCTCGATGGCGATGCCCTGGGCGTCCTGGTTCGGGTTGGCCCGCAGGTCCAGGGCCGCGTCCGCGGTCAGCAGGATGCCTTCGAGCAGGCCGTCGATGTTGAGGTTGTTGCGCGCCGAGACGTCGACGAACAGCGTGTCGCCGCCGTACTCCTCGGCCACCAGCCCGTACTCGGTGAGCTGCTGGCGCACCTTCTGCGGGTTGGCGCCCTCCTTGTCGATCTTGTTCACCGCGACCACCACCGGCACGTCCGCCGCCTGGGCGTGGTTGAGCGCCTCGATCGTCTGGGGCATCACCCCGTCGTCGGCCGCGACCACCAGCACCACGATGTCGGTGGTGGAGGCACCACGGGCACGCATGGCGGTGAACGCCTCGTGACCGGGGGTGTCGATGAAGGTGATCGCCCGATCGGTCCCCTCGTGCTCGACGTGCACCTGGTAGGCACCGATGTGCTGGGTGATGCCACCGGCCTCGCCGGCGATCACGTTCGACTTGCGGATG
>DASZEI010000200.1:0-6098 GCA_035940975.1 Jatrophihabitans sp.
CGGGCCGGACCAGTCCCACTACCCGACGCCACCGGCATCCGGGCCGGACCAGCGCTACTACCCGACGTCACCGGCATCCGGGCCGGACCAGCGCTACTACCCGACGCCACCGGCATCCGGGCCTAACCAGCCCTATTACCCGCCGCCACCGGCATCCGGGCCGGACCAGCCCTACTACCCGCCGCCACTGGCATCCGGATCCGACATCTACCTGTCCAACCCCTACCTGCTGGCGCCACCGCCTCGCAAAGCCGGCCCTGCCAAGAAGATCATCGCCGGCGTCGGAGTGGTCGCGGTGCTGGCCGGCGGCGCCGTTGCCGCCTACGCCTACACGGTGCTGGCCAGCGGCGGCATCCAGCCCGAACGAGTTCTTCCCGCCACCACAGTTGCTTTCGCGAAGCTCGATCTCGATCCCGCCGCCGGCCAGAAGATCGCGGCCTACCGGCTGTCGGCCAAGTTCCCGGCAATCTCCAAGGGCGCGTCCAACCTCGACGAGGAGAAGCACGCCATCCTGTCGGAATTCTTCGGCGACGAGAGCGACCTGGACTACACCACCGAGATCAAGCCCTGGCTCGGCGACCGGATCGCTGTCGCCGCGGTACCGGACAGCGGCAGCGACTCCGGCCTCGACCCGGTGCTCGCGGTGGCCTACACCAACGAGGCGAAGATGAAGGCCGCGTTCAGCAAGGTGGCGCGCACCGAGCCGGACTTCGGCTACGCCACCATCGACGGCTACGCCCTGGTCAGCGACAGCCAGCAGCACGCCGAGGCGGTGCTGGCCGGGGTGCGGCGGGCGACGCTGGCCAACGCCGAGCACTATCGCTCGGACCTGAAATCACTGCACGGTGACCAGATCGCCGTCGGGTGGGCGGACCTGGCTGCGACCGTGGCGGCCTTGAAGGCCGGAACCCACTCCGGATCGAGCACCCGGCTGGACGACCTCGATCGGCTGAACTCGCTCCCGGCGAAGGGCCGGATCGTCATCGGGGCCCATGCCAACTCCGACTACCTCGAAGTCTCCGCGGTCTCCCACCAGGAGCTGACCGGTGCGCCCCGGGCGGCGGGCAAGCCGGTGAACGGAACCCTGGCCAAGCTCGCTGCCGCCGACACCAGCGCGGCGTTGGAGGTCACCGGCCTCGGCGATTCCCTCAGCGAGGCCTGGAACGGGGCATCGGCGGTGCTAGGCCTGGGCGAGGATTTCCAGGACCTGATCGACGAGACCGGCCTGCAGCTTCCCGGTGATCTGGCGGCCCTGTTCGGCACCGATGCCACCCTATCGATGCGCATGCCGCAGGGCGTCAGCGGTGAACCCGAGATCGCCGCTCAGGTCAGCACCAGCGGGGGCGCCCGTGCGCTGCAGCTGCTCGATTCGCTGGGTCGCCCGTTCGGCTTCCCCTCCGAGAACCTGCATGCCCGCCTGACCGCCGACGGGTACCTGCTCAGCACCAGCGCCGGCTATGACCCACGACCGCAGCCGGGTGCCTTGACGCTCGGTGCCGACCCGACCTTCCAGAAGGCGGTGCCTGACAGGGCCGGCGCCGGACTGATCGGCTACGTCAACATCGGCGCCATCCTGGATGCCGACCCAGAAGCCACGGCGAAGGACAAGTCGGACTGGAAGCATCTCGGCGCTGTCGGCCTGACTGTCGTGCCGACCTCGGACGGCAGCCGGATGACCCTGCGGCTGACCACCCGGTAGCGGGTATCCGGCGTGCCGGTCGGCCGGCACTCCGGCGGAGTTCGCACGCCGGAAACTGGTTGCTCACCTGGCTGAAACCTGCTTCGAGTTAGGCTGGCCGGCGCACATCGGACCACGCTCGCCGGCTACCGGGCTCGCGCGCGAGGTTCGCGACGCTAGCCCTAGAAGTGGGCAGATTGGCACTCGACATGACTTCTCCTGACAAGTTTCCCGTTTCCACCGGCCCGGTACGCGAAGAGAGCCACAACAGCCAGATCAACACGGCAGTTGCCCAGGCGCACCGGTGCGGCATGACTCATCTGGCCAGTGGCCGGGTCTGCCTGCTCCCCGAACGCCACCCCGGATCATGTGACTTCCGGCAGCGGCAGAACGACCTCCAACCCGCCGACATCGACGCCTGAACCGCCGCCAGGCCTGGTGACCTCCGGCCCACCGGCGAGGTAGGTTCGCCGGGTGCGTCACGCAGTATCGATCCCCTGTTTCGGAACCGGCGTCGACGCTGCCCTGGTGGCGGATTGGGCAGTCGCTGCCGAGTCCGCCGGGTGGGACGGCTTCTTCCTGTGGGACCACCTGTTCGCGTTCGCTCCCGGACCGATCGACGTGGTCGATCCGTGGATCGCGCTGACCGCGGCGGCGTGCGCGACCCAGCGGATCCGGCTGGGCACCCTGGTCACCCCACTGCCTCGCCGGCGCCCGGTCGTGGTGGCGCGTCAGAGCGTCACGCTGGATCGGCTCAGCCAGGGCCGGCTGGTGCTGGGGGTCGGAATCGGCGGCTTTCCGTTCGAGTGGGACTATTGCGGCGAGCAGGTCGATGCGGCCACCCGTGGCGACATGCTCGACGAGCACCTGGACTTGCTGGTGCGGCTGTGGACCGGCAAGCCGGTCCACCACGAGGGTCAGCACTACCGCACCGCCGGCCCGGACTGGTCGGCGGTCTGCTATCCACCGCCGATGCAGCAGCCCCGCATCCCGATCTGGGTCGGTGGCACCTGGCCCGGAACCCGGCCGTTCCGCCGGGCCGCCCAGTGGGACGGCGTGGTGCCGATGCGCCTGGACGGCAACTGGGAGGTCGCCGACACCGCGGCGGTGGCGGCCCGGATCGCCTCGCTGCGCACCACGGATGCCCCTTATGACCTTGCGGTTCCGGGCGAGACCGAGGGCGCTGACCCCGAGCGGCTCGAGCGCTACGCCCGACATCGCGAGGCCGGCGCCACCTGGTGGGTCGAGGCGGTGCATCCCTGGCGCTACGGCTGGACCGAGAACAGCCCGTGGCCGCTGGCGGCCATGCGCGAGCGCATCGAGGCCGGCCCCTGACCGGCGTCCCACCGGCACGCCGTGTCAGCCACCAGGTGTGCGAATACCTAGCCGTTAATGGCATTATTTCTCGATCAGTTTGGGGTTGGAGAGGGTCCGCCCGAGGAAGGAAACATGTCTGAGTTGCTTGACCAGGCACAGGCCGCCCACCCGCACCGGGAGCACCGGCGCACCACCGGACATCCGCGTCGGCCGAGCAGCGGCACTGATGCCAGCGCCTTCGCGGCAGCGCTGACCGAGCTGGCACTGACCGTCCATGCCGGCGACGACGTTCCCCTGACGGTGATCACCGAGGGTGCGGCGGAGCTCATCCCCGGCACCGAGTTCTCGGCCCTGGTGGTTCCGGCCGGACCCGGGCGGGTAGAGGCTCGTGCCACCTACGGAGAGCTGACGCCGGAAGTGATCGGGCTGCAGAACCAGGTCGGCGAAGGTCCCTGCCTGGACGCGGTCAGCCAGCTCGGCCCGGTCTGGGTCCACAACCTGGCGGACGAGAAGCGCTGGCCGCGGTTCACCCCGGCGGCCACCCAGCTGGGCGTGGGCAGCATGATGTGCACCCCGCTGGTCGCCCAGGACCGGATCTACGGCTCGCTGAGCCTGGCTGCCGGCCGGCCGGATGCCTTCGACGAGGAGTCCCAGGCATTGGCCGCCGTCTTCTCCGCCAATGCCACGATCGCGCTGGCCGGGCAGGAATGGCGGCGCAACATGGCTGCCGCGCTGACCAGCCGGGATGTGATCGGCCAGGCCAAGGGCATCCTGATGGAGCGGTACCGGCTGACGCCCGATGCGGCCTTCGCGCTGCTGGTGAAAGCGTCCCAGCACACCCACACCAAGCTCCGCGCGATCAGCGACGAACTGTGCCGTACCGGGGTTCTGCCGATCAACCAGATCCCGGACCCGATCGGCTAGCTCACCGGCACCGGTACCCCACGGTGGCGTCTGACGGCGGTGCACGTTAGCGTCTTGTCAACCAGAAGGGACGTTGTCATGAAAACGCTCATCATCGTCATTATCGTGATCGTCGTCGTACTCGCCCTGCTCGCCTTGGTGGCGCTGCCCCGGATGCGCGGCCAGGCCGCCGAGCGCAAGCGGGTAGCGGCCCAGCAACATCTGGAAGAGGCCAACCAGCGCTCAGCCCGGGCAGAGTCCGCACAGGCCATGGCCGAGGAGCAGGCCGCCCGGGCCCGCCGCGAACGCGCCGATGCCGAGCTGCGGGCTGCCGACAACGAGCGCGACGCGCAGGAGCGAATGGCAGAGGCCGAGCGGGAGCGGGCCGAGGCGCAACGGCTGCAGGAGCGCGCCAGCACGCTGGACCCCCGCCTGCAGGACGGCGACGGCGACCCGACACGCTGAGCTGCCGCTGCGCTGCCGGCTGACCGGCTCAGGTCGGCCGGCTGGCGAGGCGTTGTTACCGGAGCGCGACGGCGGTTGGCGAGGCGGTCCTACCGCAGCGGAACGCGGGTCGATTCGGTGGGATCGAGCGCAGCCGCCACCGCCGCCGCCTCGACCGCGTGGAACAGCAGGTGCATGTCGTCGACGTCGAAATACCGGCCGTCCACCGACATCACCAGCTCGATCGCTCCGGCCGGGTCATCGACATTGACGAACAGCTTGCGGGTGGACATGTCGGCCTGCTGCTCCCAGGCCCAACTGCTGTGCGGCACGGCGGCCAGAATCTGCTCATCGCTTGCCGGCAGCCTGGGCTCGGTCGGTTGGGCGTCCTTGCGGCGGTCGTTGTAGAGGCAGCAGAAGTCGAAGTCGTAGCCCAGCTCCCGGCTGACCCGGTCGATCAGCAGCTCCTGCTCGACGGGATCGTAGTAGGCGTTCTTGTAGGTGTGCAGCAGGCTGCTGCCCGCCCTCGTCACCGCCTCACCCAGGCTGATGCCGGCCACGTCGATGAGATACGGGCTGATCTGCACCAGGCAACTGACCGACTCGGCAAAACCTGGCCGGAACCGGTTGCTCACCATCAGCATCGCCACGATCGGGTTGTCTCCGGTATGGCGGGCCAGGCCCACCGCGAACATGGCCAGCAACGCCGCCGAACTGTTCACCTCGTGCTCGGCGACGATCCGCTCGATCGCCAGTGCCAGCGCCGGGGATCTGAAGCGGATCATCCGAAAGGTGGGCGGGCCAGGCAGCCGCGGTGAGCCGAACCAGCCGGGCGTCACCGTTCGCATCACCTGCTCCAGGTGCTTGAGGGCGGCCGCCGACTGGCGCCGGGCAGCGGGCTGGCGCTGCCGGCGAGCCTGTTCCATCGGGGCAATCGCGGTCAGCGGACCGGGCGGGGCCCCCGTCACCGGGTCGCGGGCGAACATATCGGTCAGCATCGCGGCCAGCCCGCCGGCATCCAGTGCCAGGTGCAAGTACATCACGACCATGTGAGTGACCACGCCGTGCTTGGTGATGACCGCCATCCGGACCGGCCACTCGTCGGTGTAGTCGAAGTTCTGCTCGGCATAGTGCTGGCAGATCTGCTCGGCGAATTCGGCGGGGTCGGCCTCGCCCGCTTCGGCGACCAACAGTGCCGCCGTGCCCGAGGCCGAGCACACCTGCCGGATCCGGTCGTTCGGTCCGAACCAGAGCCGGGTCCGCAGCGACTGATGCCGGCCCAGCAGGTAGGCCAGCATGTCGGCCATTTTCTCGACCGTGGTGCCCGGTGGCATGGCAGCCACACCACCCATGGTCGCGGACTGGCCGGTGTCGCGCATGCAGTGCCAGAAGGCCACCTGGCCCCAGGTGAGCTCTTCGCTGCCCTCGCCCTCGCCCTGGAACCGAACGAGGATCTCCTTTACTTCCGCGCCGGTTCCCCCATCGGTCGGCACCTCGCCGTCAGCGCACCCTGCGCGCGAACAGCCTGATCGAGAGCATCATCGCCGGCACCAACATGATGATCACCAGCACCATCCCTTTCCATACCGACGGGTCGCCGATATGGCCTCCGAACAGTGCCCGATTGGCGTTCGTCGCCCAGTAGAAGGGATTCCACCGCGCGATGTTCAGCAACCAGTGCGGGGCCAGCGTGAGCGGCAACAGCACCCCGGACAGCAACGCCAGCGGTTGCGCCACGGTGTTCATCAAAGGGCCC
>DASZEI010000201.1:0-8162 GCA_035940975.1 Jatrophihabitans sp.
ATGACCGGCCCGGTGCTGGCCGGCCGGACGCCGGGGGTCCACCTCGACGACCGCGGCAAGGCCCAGGCGGCCGCGGTGGCCGACCGGCTGGCGGTGCTGCCGCTGGCCGCGGTGCGCACCAGTCCGCTGGAACGCTGCGCCGAGACCGCCCGGGCGGTCACCCGGGCCCAGCGGGCGGCCGGCCGGACGGTGCCGCAGCGCTCGGACCGGCGGCTGCTGGAATGCGACTACGGGGACTGGACCGGCCGGACCATCGCCTCGCTGGCCAAGGACCCGCTCTGGTCGGTGGTGCAGGCCCACCCGTCCGGAGTGACCTTTCCCGGCGGCGAGTCGATGGCGGCGATGGCCGAGCGGGCGGTCCGCGCGGTGCGCGGCATCGACGCCGAACTGGCCGCCCGGTCGGGCCCGCACGCGCTGTGGGTGGCATGCAGCCACGGCGATGTCATCAAGGCGATCCTGGCCGACGCGCTCGGCGTGCACCTGGACCTGTTCCAGCGGCTGGTGGTCGACCCGTGTTCGGTGTCGGCGATCCGCTACACCAGTGGCCGGCCGTTCGTGCTGAGCACCAACGACACCACCGGTGACCTCAGCCGGTTCCTGCCGCCGGCGCCGAAGCCGGGCGCGCGCAGGCGGCGGGCTCCGTCCTCGGATGCGACTGTCGGCGGTGGCGCGGGAGCCGGCGCCGTCTAGGCTGAGTGCAATGAGCCGCCAGTTCTTTTTCTTCGACCAGCCGCGACGTTTCGTCGTCGGCACCGTCGGCCAACCCGGCGAACGGGTGTTCTACCTGCAGGCCGCCGACGAGAGCCGAATCGTCAGCGTGGCACTGGAGAAGTCCCAGGTTCTGGTGCTGGCCGAGCGGATGAAGCAACTGCTCGAGGAGGTTGCCACCCGCAGCGGTTTCGAGGTGCCCGAAGCGGTCGCGCCGGACACCGAGCCGCTGGAGAACCCGATCGACGAGGAGTTCCGGGTGGCCGCCATGGGGCTGGCCTACGACACCGATTCAGGCATGATCATCGTCGAGGCGCAGGCGCCGGCCGAGTCGACCGAAGAGGCCGAGGCCAGCCTGCTCGAAGACATCGAGGACGGCCCCGACGCGCTGCGGGTGCGGCTGGCCCAGCAGGCGGCGGTGGACTTCGTGGAGCGGGCCCGCCGGGTGATCGCGGCCGGCCGGCCGCCGTGCCCGCTGTGCAGCGAGCCGCTGGACCCGGCTGGTCATGTCTGCCCGCGCAGCAACGGCTACCGGCGGCAGGTCCGGATGGGATCGGGTGACTGAGCTCACCCCACCGGTCGCCCTGCCGGTGCTCGACGCTCTGGAACTGCTCGAACGAGGCGAGATCACCGTCCAGGGACGGATCCGCACTGCCTCCAACACCACCATGTACTGCGGCGTCGAACTGGCCGGGGTGGCCGCGGCGTGCGTGTACAAGCCGGTGGCGGGGGAGCGTCCGCTGTGGGACTTTCCGGACGGCACGCTGGCCGAGCGGGAGGTGGCTACCTACCTGGTGGCCGCGGCGACCGGTTGGGACCCGGTGCCGCCGACCGTGCTGCGCGAGGGCCCGCTCGGTACCGGCATGGTGCAGCTGTGGATCGCGCACGACGAATCCTTCGACATCGTCGACGCGATCAACTCCGGGCAGTTGCGGGCGCTGCAGCGGATGGCGTTGCTGGACGCGGTGGTCAACAACTCCGACCGCAAGGTCTCACACCTGTTGCCGGTCACCGGCGGCGCGCCGGCCGGGTCCGAGCTGCACGTCTACGGCGTCGACCACGGCGTGAGCTTCGCCACCGAGAACAAGTTGCGGACGGTGCTGTGGCAGTGGGCCGGTGACCCGATCCCCGACGAGGGCATCGAGGTGCTGCACCGGCTGGCCGAATTGCTGGACGGCGAGCTGGGCGAGCAGCTGGCCGAACTGCTCACCACCTCAGAGGTCCGGGCGGCCCGGCGCCGGGTGCGGCGGTTGCTGGTCAAGGGAACCTTTCCGATGCCGCCCACCGCCTGGCCGGCGATTCCGTACCCGCCGTACTAGCCATGGCCCGCCGCCCTAGCTCCTGCCGCACTGGCTGGAGCCCTACGGCCCGCGCTGGCGACTCCTACCCGCCAGCCGAGCGACGTCAATGGCGCGCCGCGGCGAGCTCGGCCAGCCGGTCCAGGGTGGCGGTCATGCCGGCCCGGTTGCGTTGCGGAAACCGCAGCAGCACCAGCACCAGCCGGTTCCGGGCCCGGCGGGCGTCCCATTCCTCGGTGACCTCGGTGCCACCGGCCACCTCGGTGAACCGGTACCGCCAGATGTGGCCGTTGAAGTGCCGCCAGCTGATCAGCGCCGGCTCGTCGAACTCGACCACGGTGTTACGGATCCGGTAGTCCGCGCCCAGCTTCATGTCCATCGAGAAGGTGGCGCCCAGGCTCAGCCGGCTGGGGCCGCCCGGCCGCGCCGACTTGACCGAACCGGAGCCGTCGATCACCGGGTGCTGGGCCGGATCGGCGACGATGTCGAACAGCCACTGCCGGTCGGCTGGGATCAGCTTGGTCACCGAGACCAGGTAGCGCGAGGAGGTGGTCACCGCACCAGTTCTACCGCACGAGTTGCCGGCCGGCCTGCCGCGCTGTGCGGGCATCTCCGGCCCGCGCCGCCACGCCGCCCAGCAAGTGGCGTCGCGGTAACCGGCGGCTAACGTAACGCCCATGCAGTCCTGGCCTACCTCTGACGTGCCGGCGTTGCCGGGAAACCCGCGGCCACTGCGGCTCTACGACACCGCCGCCGACGAGGTCAGGCCGACCGCGCCGGGTGCCATCGCCCGGCTCTACGTGTGCGGGATCACCCCATACGACGCGACCCACCTGGGCCACGCCGCCACCTATCTGGCCTTCGACCTGGTGCAGCGGCTCTGGCTGGACGCCGGCCACCGGGTGCACTACGTCCAGAACGTCACCGACGTCGACGATCCGCTACTGGAGCGGGCGGCCGCCACCGGCATCGGCTGGTCGGAGCTGGCGGGTCGGGAAACCGAGCTGTACCGCCAGGACATGGCCGCGCTGCGGGTGTTGCCGCCGACCCAGTACGTCGGCGTCGTCGAATCGGTGGACGAGATCGCCGAGGCGGTGGCCAAGCTGCTCGCCGACGACCACGCCTACCGGCTGGAGTCCGACATCTACGCGCGGACCTCCAGCAGCGGCCATTTCGGTTACGAATCCCGTTACTCCCGCGAGCAGATGCTCGCGCTGTTCGCCGAGCGCGGCGGCGACCCCGACCGGGCGGGCAAGCACGATCCGCTCGACGCGCTGCTGTGGCGGGGCCGCCGGGACGGCGAGCCGTCCTGGGCGACCGCCGTCGGCGCCGGCCGGCCCGGCTGGCACATCGAGTGCGCCGTGATCGCCGGCAACCGGCTGGGGATGGGCATCGACGTGCAGGGCGGCGGCTCGGACCTGCGGTTCCCGCACCACGAGCACTCGGCCGCGCACGCCGAGGCGCTCACCGGCGAATGGCCGTTCGCCCGGCACTACGTGCACGCCGGCATGATCGGGCTGGACGGCGAGAAGATGAGCAAGTCGCGCGGCAACCTGGTCTTCGTCTCCAAGCTCCGCGGAGCCGGCGTCGACCCGATGGCGATCCGGCTGGCGCTGCTGGACGGGCACTACCGCGCGGACCGGGAATGGACCGGCGGCCGGTTGCCGCACGCCGAGCGGCGGCTGGCGACCTGGCGGCAGGCCGGTGCGGCGGCGGCCGGCCCGGATGGCCAGGCGCTGCTGGACCAGGTGCGCGACCGGCTCTCCGACGACCTGGACACCAGCGGCGCGCTCGCCGCGGTCGACCGGTGGGCCCGGCTGGCCCTGGAGCAGCAGGCCGACCGGGCCGACCCGGCGGCACCGGCCCTGATGGCCGCGACAGTGGACGCGCTGCTCGGCATCAAGCTCTAGCCGGCCCGGCGAGCAGTGGAGGCACCCGGTCGCTGGTCGGCCCGTGACCGGCTGGTGGAACTGGTGGCCGGCTTGGTCCCGGCGCCGCGCGGAGCCGACTGCGTCCGGGTCGGGATCGACGGCGTGGACGGCGCCGGCAAGACCTGCTTCGCCGACGAGCTGGCCGCCGCGCTGCGCCGGCGGGGCCGGCCGGTGGTGCGGGTGGGGGTCGATGACTTCCACCAGGTCCGGGCGATCCGCTACCGGCGGGGCCGGCAGTCACCGAGCGGGTTCTGGCTGGACTCCTTCGACTACGACCGGCTGTGGGCCGAGGTGCTCACCCCGCTCGGGCCCGGCGGCAGCCGCCGGTACCGGCCGGCCGGCCATGACCTGCGCACCGACCGGGTGCTTGCGCCACCGCTGGTCGAGGCTCCGGCCGGTGCGGTGCTGGTGCTGGACGGGGTGTTCCTGCACCGGGACGAGCTCGCCGGCGCCTGGGAGCTGTCGATCTTCCTGGAAGCCGGCTTCGCCGAGACGGCCCGCCGGATGGCGCACCGGGACGGCTCCCAGCCCGATCCGGAGCACCCGAGCGTGGCGCGCTACGTGCTCGCCCAGCGCCGTTACCTGGCCGGTTGCCGGCCGAGCCGGCGCGCCGACATCGTCATCGACAACACCGTGCTGGCCGCTCCGGTGCTGGCGAGCGCCGTCCCGCGGCAGCGGCGTTAGGGCTGGACCCGGCCCAGGGTTCTGGGCTGGGCCGCCCCTAGAGGGTCTGGGAGTCGAGCTGGGCCAGGATGCCGTCCCACAACCCGACGCGTGCCCCCAGCGCGCTGATGATGGTCTCGGCGGCCTCGTCCCACTTGGCGCTGTCGTCCCCGCACAGGTCGGCGAGCATCGCCATCGCCATCGGGGTGTGCTCCTCGCCGTCGACCTCGATGTGGCGGGCGAGGTAGTCCTTGAAGGTGGCAAGCCGGCCACCTTGGTCATCGATCTTGACGACCTGGTCGAACATCTCGGGGATCAGGTCCTCCCGGCCGAAGGCGAAGGCCGCGGCCTGGCAGTGCAGCGGAGCGGTTTCGATGAAGTCCCAGGTGGTATTGACGAACGCCGCGGCCGTCGAAGGCACCGACGCGTCCACCAGTGCCGTCCGGACGGACTCGCCGTCGCGAATGCGATCCAGGAACCCGGTGACCGGCTTGACGTCGGCTCCGGCCTGCTCCATGCCGCTGACGTAGAGCTCGAAGTGGCTGGTGAATCCGTCGCCGAGCGCGTCGCTCTCCTCGACCAGCACGATGTCGTTGATCAGGCGCCGGCTCTCCGTCGAGCCACGCGGCACCCACGGAACATCGACACAGGTCAGGTTGCGCTGCAGGTTCTTCAACAGCGACATGAAGTCCCAGACCGCGAACACGTGCGTTTCGGTGAAGATGTTGACGTCTTGCAAGGTTGCCAGTCGGTTGTAGACCGGGTGGTTGATCACCTTGATCCGCGCCGGCTCGATCACCTCGCGCAGTTCCTCGATGGCCGCATTTTTCTTGCCCCAGTCATAACGCGACACGAATTTGTTCCTCCATAATGAAAATGTGGTCAAGCCCGTAGACACGGAGTTTGGCCTATTCATTCCGGCAGGGCAATGGCACCGACGGCATGGCATTGGGATCCAGCCGAATTCACGCGCCGTTCAACTGAAATTAACTCGGCGGCAACGTCGCGGTCGGCATCGGTACGGTCGGCGGCAACGGCAGCTCGCCGGACGGCAGCACCGCGGTGGCCCCCGCTTGCCCGGCAGCCGGCATCGCCGCGGTCTGCTGCAGGGACGGCTCGGCCGCGAGCACCTCCACCACGTCGAGCACCACCACCGTGACGTTGTCGTGGCCACCGACAGCGACCGCCTGGCTCACCAGCTGATCGGCCGCCGCCTGCGGATCCGGGTTCGCCGCCAGCACCTCGGCGATGGCGGGGTCCTCCAGCTCGCCGGTCAACCCGTCCGAGCACACCAGGAACCTGTCACCAGCCACCGGCCGCACCAGCCAGACGTCCGGCGCCGGGCTCGGATGCGAACCCAGCGACCGGGTCACCACGTTGCGCCGCGGATGCGACCGGGCGGCCTGCGCGGTCAGCCGCCCGGCGTCGACCAGTTCCTGGACGGCCGAATGATCCACGGTGAGCTGGCCGAGCTTCCCCTCGGTGAACCGGTAGACCCGCGAGTCGCCGACGTTGAAGACCGCCAGCTGCTCACCCTGCTCGGATCCGACCACGCCGACGCCGGTGAGCGTGGTGCCCATTCCCAACCGGTCATCCCGCTCGGCGCTCGCCGACAGGATGTGCTCGTTGGCCCGCCGGACCGTCTCGGTGAGGTCCTCGGCGCGCATCGGCGCCTGCTCGGCCAGCCGCGCGAACTCCGCGACCGCCAGCTGGCTGGCCACCTCGCCCGCGGCGTGCCCGCCCATGCCGTCGGCCACCACGAACAGGCCGGGGACCGCCAGCAGGCTGTCCTCGTTGAGCGTGCGTACCCGGCCGACATCAGTGGCCGAACCCCAGCGCAGGGTGAGCATCGGTGCGCGGCGTCCCTTCGTCGCGGTCCTCGGCTTTCCGCCGCGGCGGAAACCGGCCTGACCGGTTGTGCCTGATCGCAGTTGCGGTGATCAGTTGCCTGGTCGAGTTGGCAGTCTATTAGCCCGGTGCAGCCGCTCGCCGGATGTGGTGGCCTGCTACATCGAGCCGGGCCAGCCACCGCCATCAGGCCGGTCCCGGCGGCGCAGGTACCGCTCGAACTCCTTGGCGATGGCATCGCCCGAGGCTTCGCGCATCTCACCGTCGTCGTCCCGCTCCTCCAGGTTTCGGATGTACTCGCGCACGTCCTCGTCCTCGGCGGCCATCTCGTCGACCAGCTTCTGCCAGTCGTCGGCCTGGGCCGGCAGTTCACCCAGCGGCACCGCGATGTCGAGCACCTCCTCGACCCGGTGCAGCAGCGCGATGGTGGCCTTGGGGTTGGGCGGTTGGGCCACGTAGTGCGGCACCGCGGCCCAGAACGAGATCGCCGGGATGCCGACCCGCACGCAGGCCTCCTGCAGCACCCCGACGATGCCGGTGGGGCCTTCGTAGCGGGACCGGTCCAGGCCGAAGCGGGCGGCGCTGGCCCCGTCGTAGGAGGTGCCGGTGACCGGAGTCGGCCGGGTGTGCGGGGAGTCCGACAGCAGTGCGCCCAGCGTGACCGCGGTCCGCACCCCCAGCTCGCGCATGATCTCCAGCAGCTCCTCGCAGAAGCCGCGCCACCGCATGTTCGGCTCGATGCCGCGCACCAGCACCAGGTCGAAGTCGGCCCCGGCCGGCCGGCAGACCGACAGCCGGGTGGTCGGCCAGCTGATCCGGCGCGACACGCCGTCCACCAGCGAGACCGTGGGGCGGTTGACCTGGAAGTCGTAGTAGTCGTCCGGGTCCAACGCGGCCAGCGGGGTGGCCGACCAGGTCAGCTCGAGGTGCTCGACCGCGCCGGTAGCGGCATCACCGGCGTCATTCCAGCCCTCGAAGGCCGCCACGAGAACCGGGTCCTTGAGTTCCGGCCAGTTCTCGAATTCCGTCATCTACCCAGCTTAGGACCCCCGGGCTGCGGCAGGAGCGGCAACAGGCCGTAACCTTCGCCGGCCTCCGGCACCGGGCTGCCCGCCAGTCGCGGCACGCACAGCGGCATCGGCGCCCTCCAGGCCCGGTAAACTCGTCGCCGTGCCCCTGGATCCCGCGAGCCATCCGTTCCTGACCGCCCTGACCGAACGCGTCCTGGTCGCCGACGGCGCGATGGGCACCATGTTGCAGGCGGCCGATCTCAGCCTTGACGACTTCCAGGGGCTGGAGGGCTGCAACGAGATCCTCAACGTCAGCCGGCCGGACGTGGTCGCCGGCGTCCACGATGCCTACTTCGCCGCCGGCGCGGACGCGGTGGAGACCAATACCTTCGGCGCGAACTGGGCCAACCTCGCCGAGTACGACATCGCCGACCGGATCCACGAGCTGGCGCTGGCCGGCGCCCGGATCGCCCGCGAGGTGGCCGACCGGTACACCACCCCCGAGCGCCCGCGGTTCGTGATCGGCTCGATCGGGCCGGGCACCAAGCTGCCGACGCTGGGCCACGTGCACTTCACGAAGTTGCGCGACGCCTACTTCGAGGAGGCCGCCGGCCTGATCGAGGGTGGCGCGGACGTGCTGCTGGTCGAGACCTCGCAGGACCTGCTGCAGACCAAGTCCGCCGTGATCGGCTGCAAGCGGGCGA
>DASZEI010000202.1:0-9548 GCA_035940975.1 Jatrophihabitans sp.
ACCTGTTGTTGAGGAACGCGTCCTCGATGTCGCTGTCCTTGGGCCATTCCAGTACACCGCTCCGGAGGCCCCGCACCGTGGCGTCCGCGATGTCAGCGTCCTTCTCGGCGGCCAGCTGCGCTTCTCGAAGTACGCGGGTCAGGTGGGTACCGTACCCCCGCGTTTGCCAGCCGACATAGGCGCGGCGCAGAGCCCAGGACTCTACGGCCCGCACCGCCCGGACGTGGTCTGCAACTGGCAGCGCGTCGACAGGAAGAGTCCGAAGCCATGCCAACAGCGGAACGGCAGTGGTGATATCGAGTGCGCGGATACGCTGATAGGCAGCCCCGAGCCGCTCATCCTCGGCAGATGTAGCACCGTAGATAGTCTGGTATGCCTTGGCGAAGGTGCTGAGCTGTTGGAGTACCGCCTCAGTAGCAGGGCCGTCTTCGAGGTACGACCTCGCCTCGCGGTAGAGGTGGCCGACGTTCGCTTCGGTGCCTGTGGCGGCCGTCAACCATACGGAGAGCAGGACGTCGCGACGCCCACGCTGGGCGTGACCGCGGCCAACCTCTTGCTTCCACCAGGCGTCATCGAACCGCGCCCAGTGCTTGTCGTACAGGTTCTCGACATCTTCCTCGGCGAGTTCTCCTCGGAGGAACAGCAGGTTTTTGACCAAGTCGATAGCTGATAGCGGTGTCTGACGACCGTTGAGCACCTCGAAGATGACCTGCGCGTCGTCGTTGTCGTCGAGGTCGATCACTACCAGCTTGAACAAGCTCGAGAGCGCGTCAGCGAGGGCGACAAGTCGAGCTGCATCGATGTTGCCGTCTGCGTCTGTCGCGACCTCGTGGACAGCACTGGAGAAGTACTTACGTGCCTTAAGGTAGAGGTGATCGGACTTTTCGTCGTACACCGGCACTGCATCATCGAGGGCCACCGGCCAGAGGTCTCGGTCCCTTCGACGGGGCCAGAGTTTGTAAACCTCTTCGGGTGCCTCGACCACGTCGTCAGGGTTGAAGAGCATCCGTCGTACCGACTTGGTCCGTTCGGAGTCGGTCTCGATCAAGACGTCGAGCAGCCCGCGAATCAGCAGCTGCACCGTCGTGAGCCGCTGTTGGCCGTCGATGACAGACCGGAGCGCCACCCCGCCGGTCGCGAACGGAAGACTGGCGCAGACGATTGCGCCGAGGAAGTGCGGCGAGACCGTCTGTTCCTTTGCCTTAAGTTTCGATACGTCCTCTCCGCTGGTCCGCACCTCCAGAAGACGCTCAGCCGTGGACTCCAGGTCCTCAAAGAGCAGACGCCACTGGCCATCGAGGGTCCACTCGTAGTCGCGCTGAAAGGTCGGAATCAAGTATCGACGCTCGGGCTTGAGGATATCTTGCAGCGGGTAGGTCTTGGCGTCCACGGGTTCCCGTTCGTCCTAGTCGGCATTAGTCGTATGAAAATTCTGACTATCAGTCTTAATTATCATGGTTAGGCAGTCGACGCCCGATCAGGGAGAGGAAGTCGAGTCCGATCGGTGCTCACATCCGGGTCCTGGTTGCACCCAGCACGGCATAGTCGGTCAGGCCTCAACCAGGCAACGCGATCGGTACACACCAATCGGACCGTTGCGGAGGGTGTGGGATTTGAACCCACGGACAGTCTCCTGTCGAGCGCTTTCAAGGCGCTTGCACTCGGCCGCTATGCGAACCCTCCAGAACGCGACAGCCCGGGGGACCGGCGCTCTGGCTCGATTCTCGCAGAACCGGCGCCGCCCAGGCCAAGCGGTCCGGGCAGCGGAGCGCGGCACCGGCGGCTGACGGCCGGCCGCTACAGCGTCAGCGGCCGCCGGCGATCTTGCGGGCCCGCTGCTGGACGCCCGGCTCACCGTAGGGGTAGTCGGCCGCCTCCGGGTCGCTCGCCTCGTCCAGCAGCTTGGTCTGCTCGTCGCTCAGGTGCAGGTCCGCGGCCTGCAGGTTGTCCTCTAGCTGGGCAGTGGTCCGCGCGCCCAGGATCACCGAGGTCACCGCCGGGCGGTCTGCCAACCAGGCCAGCGCGACCTGGGCCATCGTCACCCCCTGCTCGTCGGCCACCGTCCGGACCGCGTCGACGACGTCCCAGGTGCGCTGCCGGCTGGAGCGGCGGTCATAGGCCTCCACGCCGCGGTCCGGGTTCTCGCCCAGCCGGGTCGAGCCCGACGGCCGTTCCTCCTTGCTGTACTTGCCGGTCAGCCACCCGCCGCCCAGCGGCGACCAGGGCAGCAACCCCAAGCCGTTCGCCTGGCTGGCCGGCACGATCTCCCACTCGATCTCGCGGACCAGCAGGTTGTACTGCGGCTGCAGCGTGACTGGCCGGCTGAGCCCCAGGTGCTCGGCGGTGTCCACCGCCTGCTGCAACTGCCAGCCGGTGAAGTTCGACAGACCCAGGTAGTTGATCTTGCCGGCCCGGACCGCGTCGTCCAGGAAGCGCAGGGTCTCCTCGATCGGCGTCAACGGATCGTGGGCGTGCACCTGGTACAGGTCGATCCAGTCCGTCTGCAGCCGCCGCAGCGACGCCTCCAGCGCCGATCTCAGATGCCGGCGGGACAGGCCCAGATCGTTGACCCCGTCCGCCATCGGGAACCGGCCCTTGGTGGCCAGCACGATCCGGCTGCGATGACCGGGGTTGGCCGCCAGCCACCGCCCGATGATGTCCTCGCTCGACCCGCCGCTGTAGACGTTGGCGGTGTCGACCAGGTTGCCGCCGGCATCCAGGAACCGGCCCAGTTGGGCGTGCGCGCCGTCCTCGTCGGTCTCGGTCCCGAACGTCATCGTGCCCAGGGCCAGGTTCGACACGACCGTTCCGCTACGTCCGAGCAACCGGTACTGCATGGCCAGCCTCCTGCAAGTAGGTGTTCTTCCTTCCTACACCCACTCCGGCAGTCGGCCAGCCGCCCACCCAGCCCCACCGACAGCCATGCCCACCGGCGAGCGATTGTTACGGTCGGGCTAAGCGGATCCACCCCGTCGCGAGTCGCGCCGGGAGCCCGCCACCGGCCGTCCCGTACGGTCGGAACGCAAGCCCACACCAGAGCCCGACCCGATTTCGATCCACTACCCGCACGCAGGAGCACATACGTGGCCATCACCATTCTCACCGATCCCAAGACCCGCCAGCCCAAGATCCGCCTGGTGTTACCCGACGACATCCACGACGGGCCGGTTTCGGTGGTCGGCAGCTTCAACGACTGGACCCCCGGCCGGCACCGGCTGGTACGCCGCGCCAACGGCACCCGCAGCGTCACCGTGCCGGTGACGGCCGGCCAGCAGCTCAGGTTTCGCTACCTCGGCTCGGGTGGCCGGTGGTTCGACGACCCGGACGCCGAACGGATCGAGACCGACGGCGGCGTGGTAGGTGTTGTCCAGGTCTGACGGCCGGCTCCAGCGGCCTCCACCAACTGAGGTAACGCAACGCTGGACAGCGCGAACGCGGCGGCCCACGCCTCACCCGGCCGCCGCGTTCGCGCGTTCGAGCCCCGTAGGCTGAGCCGCGGCAGCACCGCCGCGGCCAGAAAACACCTGGCGTTCCAGCGGCCGGAGCTGGACCGTCAGGAGCTGACATGAGCACCCGGCCCTCCGTCGAATGCTGGCTGACCGACATGGACGGGGTCCTCGTCCACGAGAACGAAGCGCTGCCCGGCGCGGCGGACTTCCTGCAGCGCCTGGTCGAGCGGCAGCGCCGGTTCCTGGTGCTGACCAACAACTCGATCTTTACGCCCCGGGACCTGGCCGCCCGGCTGGCCCGCGCCGGCCTGCGGGTTCCCGAGGAGGCGATCTGGACCTCCGCGCTGGCGACCGCGGTGTTCCTGGCCGACCAGCTGCCCAACGGCTCGGCCTACGTCATCGGCGAGGCCGGCCTGACCACCGCCCTGTACGAGGTCGGCTACACCCTGACCGACACCGACCCGGATTTCGTGGTGCTGGGCGAGACCCGGACCTACTCCTTCGAAGCGATCACCAGGGCGATCCGGCTGATCGAGGCCGGCGCCCGGTTCATCGCCACCAACCCCGACGTCACCGGCCCGTCCGCCGACGGCCCGCTGCCGGCCACCGGCTCGGTGGCGGCGCTCATCAGCCGGGCGACCGGCAAGCAGCCCTACTTCATCGGCAAGCCGAACCCGATGATGTTCCGCAGCGCCCTGAACCGGATCGAGGCGCACTCGGAGAACACCGCGATGGTCGGCGACCGGATGGACACCGACGTGGTCGCCGGCATCGAGGCCGGCCTGGAAACCATCCTGGTGCTCACCGGCTCCACCCGGGCCGAGCACATCGACCGGTTCCCGTACCGGCCGAGCAGGGTCCTCGACTCGATCCGGGACGTCATCGAACTGGTCTGACAGGACGAAGGCGGCTCAGCCCGCCCGGTCGGTCCCGTCCGGTTGCCGGTAGTACTCGATCCCGTCCGGGGACGTGCTGCTTGCCAGCCGCCGCTGCAGCACCAGGACGTCCAGGTGCGCTGCTGTCTCGGCCACCGCCAGCAGCTGGTTCTCCGGGTCCAGTTCGCCGAAGGCCTTGCGGTGTCGGGTCCACGGCAGTGCCAGCGCGGCGTCGTAGGCGGTGCTCGCACCGGCCGCCACCGCGGCAGCCGAGGCGGCCAGCCGGTTTTCGTGGTGGGCGAGCAACTCGGTCACCCGCTGGTGCACGCTGGTGGTCACCGGCCCGTGCGCGGGCAGCAGCATCGCGTCGGGCAGCGTGAACATCAGCCGCAGCGAGTTCAGGTAGTCGCGCAGCGGAAAGGGCGCCTGCGCCGCTTCCAGCCCGACCGACGGCGTGATCTGGGACAGCACGTGATCACCGGCGAACAGCAGGCCGGCCTCGGCGTCGTGGAAGACCACGTGGCCCTGGGTGTGCCCCGGGGTGGCGATGACGTCGAGGCGTCGATCGCCGGCCAGCACGTCGGTGCCGTCGCGCAGCCAGCTGTCGGGAGGCTCCCAGTCCTGCTCCGGGCCCGGCAGGCCCACCCCGCCGGCCGCCTCCATCCGGGCCAGCAGGGCGATCGCCCCGGTCCGCACCAGATGCGGAAACCGGTGTGGCTGGTAGGGCTGGCGGGCCAGTTCGCGGGTGACCCGCAGGTTGGCCTGCTCACCGATGCCCAGGCTGACGTGGGAACCGACCTTGCGGCGCACCGCCACCGCCTGGGTGTAGTGGTCGCGGTGCATGTGGGTCACCAGGAAGGTGGTGATGTCGCTCAGCCCGAACCCGAGCTCATCCAGCGAGCTGACCAGCCGCTGCTCGCTCTCGGCCAGCGCCCAGCCGCCGTCGATCAGCACCAGGCCGTTCCCGGCAACCAGGGCGTAGACGTTGACCGCCCGAAGTCCGTCATTCGGCAACGGCAGCGCCATCCGGTAGACGCCGCCACCCAGGTCCTGCGGGCCGGCCTCGGTCCACGCGGATCTGGAGTCGCTCACCGGCGAGTTCTACCACGCCGGCCCGGCCGGCGCTGCCGGTGGCGGGCCCAGCCCCGGGCGGCTACCCGCTCAGCCGCTGGGCTCGGCCGGGTCGCTTCGGGTCGACAGCAGCGAGAACTCCGCCTCGAACAGCTCGACCAGGAATGCCGCCAGCTGTTGCTCGTCCGGGTGCAGGCCAGGCACCGGCCGCGGCTTGGCCTGGGCCAGGTAGCCGCCGAAGGTGCGCTCGGTGTAGGTCTCCAGGACGTGCGGGTGCACGTAGTGGGCGCGGGCCACGGTGCGGGTATTGCCCAGTGCCTCGGCCGCCTCGTCGACCGCTTCGATCACCACCTTCTCGGCGGACCGCTCGCTGTCCAGCCGGTTCTTCAGGTAGGTGAACGCGGCCAGCGTGCCGCCCCAGGTACGGAAGTTCTTGGCGGTGATGTGCTCGCCGGTCAGCTCGAACAGCAACTGGTTGAGCTCGTCGGAGCTCACCGGCTTGCCGTCCAGGCTGAACAGCCGGCGCCCGCGCTGGGTCAGCAGCTGTTGCACGACCCGGGCCACCCCCGGGTCGGTGATCGTGACGTCCCACGGCTTGCCCGACTTGGCGGGGAAGGCGAAGCTGACCTCGTCACCGCGCACCCGTACGTGCTTGCGGGTCAGGGTGGTCAGGCCGTAGCTGTCGTTCTCCTCGGCGTAGACCTCGTTGCCGATCCGGATGTTGCTCAGGTCGATGATGCGGATCATCGCGGCCAGCATCCGGTCCCGGTCGAAGGTGCGCCGGCGCAATTGGCGGGCGGTGTGCGCGCGGATCTCGGCAAGGTGCGCGGAGAACAGGATCAGCCGGTAGAAGTTGAGCATGTCCCGGATCGCGCGCCAGCGGGGATGGTAGATGTACTGCTTGCGGCCCTTGTCGTCCTGCCCGGTGGCCAGGATGTGACCGTCGGCGTTGGGGCAGATCCAGACCTTCGTCCAGGCCGGTGGGATCGCCAGCTGGGTAATCCGGGTCTTCATCTCGGCATCGGTCAGCGGCTGGCGCAGGTGGTCGAGGTAGCTGAAGCCCTTGCCGCGCCGGATCCGGCGCATGCCCGGTTCCTCACCGGCCACGTAGACCAGCCCCGCCACTTCGGCGCACTTCTGGGCGTCGGCGTGCAACTCGTTGATCTCGGCGACGGTCATCGGCTTGGCGGCCGCGGCGTCAGCAGGTTTGGCCGTCCGCTTCCTCCCGCCTGCGCCGGGCGCCTTGGCCTTGGGATCGGTGGCCGTGGCGGAGCTGGCGGACATCGGCGGGGGCACTCCTCAGACGGGATCGGGTTTGTTCAAGTTACGTCAGTTACGGTGCGCCTTCAACGAGACTCAGCCCAGCCGCCAGTCCGGAACGGCGGCACCGACGGCCAGGCCGAGGATGAACAGCCAGCCGAACAGCCGGTTGTGCACCAGGCAGACCCGGTGGTACCAGAGCGGCCAGCCGACGTAACCGGCCGGCGGCTCAGCCGGAGCGGGCCGCGCCATCACCCGCACTGCGCGCAGCCCCCGGGGAAGGGCCAGCGCCACGATCAGCGCGAACGGGCTCAGCGCGCCTAGCAGCACGGCCACCACGGTGCCCAGGTACATGGTGGCCAGGACTGCCTGGTTGAGGGTGCGCGCGGTGCCCTCGCCCAGCAACACCGGCAGCGTCCGCTGCTGCTGGGAGGTGTCGAACAGCCGCTGATCGATGTGCTTGCCGATCAGGATGGACGCCACTCCCAAGCCGACCGGAACCGAGGCCAGGTAGGCGTCACCGGAGAATCGTCCGGTGATGACGTAGTAACCGCCGCCGATCATCAGCGGTCCCCAGACCGCGAACGCCGCCAGTTCGCCGAGCCCGAGCTCCTTCAGCGCCCGCGGAGCCGCGTCGTAGGCATAGAGCAGGACTGCGCCGATCACCGTCAGCAGCACCGCCGGCCAGCCCCGCAAGGCGATGAAATAGGCCGCGATCGCCAGCGCCAGCACGCCGAGCACCGCCAGGCCACCGGCCAGCAGCCGTGGCGTGACGGCGCCGCTGGCGATCGGGTGCAGCGTGTAGCGCCGCCGCGGCGAGTCGGCGGTGTCGTGGCCGCGCCGGTAGCCGAAGTAGTCGTTGGACAGGTTGCTGATCGCGTGCAGCACGACGAAGCCCAGCAACACCAGCACGAACGGCAGCGCGTGCAGCCTCCGGTCGGTGAGCGCGAGCAACCCGGCGATGACGGCGGACTGCGCGGAGATCACCAGGATCACGCTGCGTGAGGCGTAGAGGAAGCGGGTGACCGGGTCCAGGCCACCGAATTCCGAGGCCTCGGCGGGGTAGAAGCCGGTGAACGCGCCCACCCATGCGAACGGCCCGCGCTGCGGCCGGCTGCCCAGCGCCGGCGTCGTCTCCACCATGTGTCGCTCCTGAACTGAGCTGCTGAACTGAAAGGCCCCGCCAGAGACCCGTCACGACGCCCACCGAACGCCCCGGGTCCCTTCCACCCTACGTCCGCGCCGCGGCCAGCCGGCCCGTCCGAGGTGTGCAATGAGCCACCCGGCGCCGGTGACGGCGTGTAACCTCTGGCTTTGAGCGGGGGCTTGTCACATCGGCGACGTCGTGTTGGACGGTGAACCCCAGTGCTCGAGGCAGCCTTGGCCAGCTCCGCCGATGGCGGCCGCTCCGGTCGTGCGCGCCACGGCGCGAGCGCTGTTGCGCTGGCGGTGCAGGGTTCGATGGTCGCCGTCAAGAGTCAAGGTAGGACAAGCGTGGAGGCGAGCTGTCCGCTCACTGCCGAAGGTGCGACGGTGGCGGTCAGCTGATGAACGACGACAGCCCCACCCGGCGCGCCGACCTGACCTCCTCCGATGGATCCTTCGTCGGCCGAGGCTTCAGCTGGCCGCTGGAGCTCGACCGCACCGGCTCGATCAAGCTCACCGACGGCGCCGAGGATCTCGACCAGTCGATCCGAACGGTGCTGCTCACCGCCCCAGGTGAGCGCGTGACGCGGCCCGATTTCGGATGCCGGATCTGGGATCTGCTGTTCGAGCCGGTCACCCCGAACCTGCTGGACCTCATCGCTGAGGCGGTTCGGGACTCGCTGGCACGCTGGGAACCCAGGATCGTCGTCGATGACGTGCAACCGACCGTCGACCCGGACGACTCGGCCCTGATCCGGATCACCATCAGCTACCAGGTCCGGGTGACCGATGACCGGCGCAATCTGGTGTACCCGTTCTACGTCATCCCGCACGAGCCCGAAATCTGAGCCTCCCTAGTGCTCACCAGGCAATCAGCGCGAAATAACGAGCCCGCCTCATGCGCCCTGCCCGCGCCTGGAACCGACGCGTTGGCCTGAGCTACCTGGCGCCGGGCTGGGAGAGGAGAGCGGCGCTGCGCCGCAGGTCCTCGACGAGACCGTCGTACATCGCTTGACGATCGTCCCCAGCGCGAAGCACCGCCGAGGGATGGATGGTCGCCACCACCAGAGGATCCGCGGAGCTGGTGGAAAGCAGGTTGTCCTCGACCGGAAGGTGCAGCACTTCGCCGCGATGTTGGCTGAGGCGGAACGACGGCCCGAACAGCGCCTGGCTAGCCGTTGCGCCCAGCGCGACCAGTACCTTGGGCCGGACGGATCGCAGCTCGGCGGCCAGCCAGGGGCGACAGGCCACGATGTGTCCGCGCTTGGGTGTCTGATGCAGCCGCCGGGTGCCGCGCATGGTGAAGGCGAAATGCTTGACGGCATTGGTGAGGTAGGTGGCCTCCGCTTCGATACCGGCCTCGGCCAGCGCCCGATCCAGCAGCTTGCCGGCCGGCCCGACGAACGGCTCGCCCCGCTGATCCTCGACGTCGCCGGGCTGCTCGCCGACCAGCATCATCGGCGCGCCGGCCGGGCCGCGGCCGAAGACGGTCTGGGTGGCGTCCTGGTACAGCTCGCAACCGCGGCAGCCGGCGGCGGCCCGGGCGAGATCGGGTAGCCGGTCGGTATCGGGCAGGTACGGCTCGGCGGTGCCGGTCGCGGCCATCACGTCCTCCGCGGAACTCGGTCGCGCGGGCTCGGCGCCTCGTCGGCGATCGTACCCCCGCCCGGATGTCCTGGATCTGGCTAGCGCGCATGATCCGTAGATCTGGCTATCGGGCATGATCGTGCGGTGGACTCGCGAGGCG
>DASZEI010000203.1:0-3270 GCA_035940975.1 Jatrophihabitans sp.
GTCGGCGGCGCTGTCCGACGGCCTGCACCAGGTGCTGGAGCACAGCGCCGGCCTGCCGGTCCGGCCGGCGCTGACCCTGCTGGCCTGGGCGGCGGTGGCGCTGCCGGCCGCTGCACGGTGGTTCCGGTGGGAGTGAGCGTCCTGGTCGGCGAGCGGAGGTGCCATGACTGACTTCACGACCCTGCCGAAAGGGCTGCCGGTCCCGCGGGACGACGGTGCCGCCGACCACCTGCCCGGCACGCTGCGCGGGCTGGCGCTTGCCGCGCTGGTCGCCAACGTGGTGATCGTGGTGACCGGCGGCGCGGTCCGGCTGACCGGGTCGGGGCTGGGCTGCCCGACCTGGCCGTCCTGCACCGACGCCTCGCTGACCCCGACCCGGGAGTACGCCGTGCACGGCGTCATCGAGTTCGCCAACCGGCAGCTGACCTTCGTGCTCAGCGCGGTGGTGCTGGCGACGCTCGTGGTGGCCGTGCTGGCCCGCCGGCAGGTCAGGTTGGCGGCGCTGGTGGCCGCGAGCATCCCGGCGCAGGCGGTGCTGGGCGGCATCACGGTGCTCACCCACCTCAACCCGTGGACGGTGGCGGCGCACTTCCTGCTGTCGATGCTGATCATCGCGGCCGCCTTCGCGTTGTGGTGGCGGCTTCGGGCTGACGCCGGCACACCGGCGGATCCGGCCGGGTCGCGCGCGACCGGCTCGCGGATGGCCGGGTCACGGATGGCCGGCTCGCGGATGGCCGGCTCGGCCGCGCTACGGGCGGCGGCCTGGGCGATCCTCGCCCTCACCGCGGCAGTGTTGGCGGTCGGCACGGTGGTGACCGGCAGCGGACCGCACGCCGGCGATAAGGGCGCGACCAACCGGATCGCGTTCGACCCCGCCGCGGTGTCGCAACTGCACGCCGACCTGGTGATGCTGCTGATCGGCGTCAGCCTGTGCTTCGCCGTGCTGGCCGGGGCGGCCGGCGCTTCGGACCGGTTACGCCGAGCCGGCTGGCTGCTGGTCGGGGTGGAGCTCGCCCAGGGACTGATCGGGTTCGTGCAGTACTTCACCCACGTTCCGGCGGTGCTGGTGGGCCTGCACATGCTCGGTGCCTGCCTGGTGTGGCTGGCGGCCCTCACCGTCCTGGCACTCGCGGTGGCCGCACCGGCCCGCACCGGCCACGTCCTGACCAAGCCGCTGGCCGGGCAGCGGCGCTAGGCGACAGCACAGCCCCGTGGAGCAGGCCAGGTGTAGTGACGGCCTCTTACCGTGCTCGCCCGGGCACTGGCCCGGCCTCGGACACTAGCCCGGCCCTCGGGGCACCCACGCCAGCGGTTTTCCCGAATCGTGGTCACGCAATGCATCTAAGCCGTATCTTCTGATCACACTCTGTATTCGGTTTGAGCAAGAAAGAAACGACGTGCACTACACCTCCACCGCCCTCGCCTGGCTCTCGGCTGTGCTCGGGGTAACCCTGCTCGGCTACGGCCTTGCCATGGTGGCAGCCCGGCGCGGCGGTCACGGAACCCGGCCGGCACTCGGCTGCTTCTGGTTCGGGCTGTTCCTGCTCATCGAAACCGGGCCCCGGCTGGCCGGTTGGCCGGCCAGCCTGGTGCTGGGGCTGTCCGGGCTGGCGTGCGTGCCGCTGCTGCTGGCCGCCCGGACCGTCCGGCGCTACTAACGCCCGCCGACCAGCTCTGCTGACCAGCCTCTGCTGCGGACCAGCCCCTCTGCTGCTGCTACTGCGGGCTTGGTGCTGACTAGCCCTGCTGCTGCGGCTTGGTGCTGCCGCCGGTGCCGGGACTGGTGGCGCCCGCCGGGGCCGCGGTGGTCGATGGGGTGCCGCTGCCGGCCGGGCTGGCCGAGGTAGTCGACGTCGCGCTGCTCGACGGCGTGCTGCTGCTCGACGGTGGTGCGCTGCTGGAGGACGGTGGTGCGCTGCTGGACCGCGGTGCGCTGCTGGACCGTGGTGCGCTGCTCGACGGTGCGGCGCTGCTGCTGGACGGCGCTGCGCTGCTGCTGGACGGCGCGCTGGAGCTGGTCCTGGCCGATGTACTGCCGGTGCCCGGGGTGGGCACCGAGCCGATCGGAGCCACCGAGGTGGCGGACTTCGACGGAGTGGCCGAGGAGGACTGCCGGCTGGTGCTGGTGGACACCGACTGCCCCGGCAGCACCGACGGGTTCTTCGGAGAACGATCGCGCACGAGCGCCAGGCCCCCGGCCGTCAGCACGGTGAGCACGAGGGCCGCGGCGGCAGCGGCACCGACCAGCCCGGCCCCGCCCGCGCCGGCACGCCGGCGGTCCGGCTCGTCGAGCTCGTCCAACTCGTCGTCGACCGGCGGTGGCATCGGCGAGAGTCCGGTGGGGATGTAGGTGGTGGGCAGTTCAGGGCTGGCGACGAAGCCGGCCGCCGGATTCGGTCCACCGGTCGGCTCCGGAAATCCGGCCGGGGTGAACCCGGCGGGTGAAAATCCGGGGCTTGCTGCAGCGCCGGCCATCGGAGGTGCGGCCAGCGCGGCTTCGGCCAGCGCGGGTGCCGCCATCCCCGCTTCCGTCATCGCAGGCACCGCCGCCGCGGCACCGGTCGCAGCGCTCACGGCCAGCCCGGACGCGGCCGCCAGCGCCGCGCCGCCGGCCAGCACCGCATCACCGGCAAGCACGCCGGAACCGGCGCCGGCCAGCATCGGCGTCGGCATCGCGACGCCGTCGCGCAGGGTGCGGGCCACCTCGGCCGCACCCGGCCGTAGCTCCGGATCCATCGCGGTCATCGCCTGCAGCAGCTCGGGCCACGGTTGCGGCAGGCCGGCCGGGATCTCGGGCGAGCGTTCCAGCCGGGCCAGCACCGCCTCCAGCGCCGGGCCTTCGTAGGAACGCCGTCCGGTGAGCGCCTCGATCAGCACCAGGCCGAGCGCGTAGACGTCGGCAGCCGGGCCGACCTCGGCGCCGCGGGCCTGCTCCGGGGCCAGGTAGGAGGCGGTACCGATCATGAAGTCGGCGCTGGTCAGGTGCTCGCTGCCCAGCAGCCGGACGATGCCGAAGTCCGACAGCCGGGCCCGAACGGTGGTGTCGCCGGTGGTGCCGTCGGCACCGAGCAGGATGTTGGCCGGCTTGATGTCGCGATGCACCATGTGCTGGGAGTGCACATAGGCCAGCGCGCCAGCGATCTGGGTGGCGATCTCGCGGGTCTCGGGCTCGGTGAGCGGCGCCTGGGCGATCTGGGCCGCCAGGCTGGGGCCGTTGATCAGCTCCATCACCAGGAAGGCCGGCTCGCCGTCCGAGCCGATCGAGCCGTC
>DASZEI010000204.1:0-15660 GCA_035940975.1 Jatrophihabitans sp.
GCCGACCTGGCGTTGCGCTACCTCAAGCGCGAGTTGCGCGACGAGGCCGGCCCGACGACCGGCCAGCTCACCCTCGACGGCGGGCTGGAGGAGTCCGACAACGCCCGGGCGCAGGCCGAAGCGGTCCGGGCTTCGGCGATCCGCGACCTGGCCGACGCGCTCGACGCGGAGCTGGCCGAGCGTGGCGGTGCCGCCCTGCTCACCGAGCTGGAGCTGCCGCTGACCTTCGTACTGGCCGACATCGAAGCGACCGGCATCGCCGTCGACATCGACCACCTGAGCGAGCTGCAGTCCGAGCTCGGTGCCGCGGTGCTCGACGCCGAGGCCGGGGCGCACGCGCTCGTCGGCCGCCGGTTCAACCTGGGCTCGCCCAAGCAGTTGCAGCAGATCCTGTTCGAAGAGCTGAACCTGCCCAAGACCAAGCGCACCAAGACCGGCTACACCACCGATGCCGACGCCCTGGCCTGGCTCGCCGAGGCCAGCGACAACCCGCTGCTGCCCTACCTGCTGCGCCACCGCGAGGTCACCAGGTTGAAGTCGGTCATCGACTCGCTGCTGCCGATGGTCGACGAGCTGGGCCGGGTGCACACCACTTTCAACCAGACCATCGCCGCGACCGGCCGGCTGTCCAGCGTCGATCCGAACCTGCAGAACATCCCGGTGCGCACCGCCGAGGGCCGCCGGATCCGGCAGGCGTTCATCGTCGGAAGCCGGCCACCCGGCGCCTACGAGTCGCTGATGACCGCCGACTACAGCCAGATCGAGATGCGCATCATGGCGCACCTGTCCGAGGACGCCGGCCTGATCGAGGCCTTCACCTCCGGTGAGGACCTGCACACCTTCGTGGCCGCCCGAGCCTTCGACGTGCCGCCCGAGGCGGTCGACGCCGACCTGCGCCGCCGGGTGAAGGCGATGAGCTACGGCCTGGCCTACGGGCTGTCGGCCTACGGCCTGGCCCAGCAGCTCAAGATCACCCCGGACGAGGCCAAGGGCCAGATGGAGGCCTACTTCGCACGGTTCGGCGGGGTGCGCGACTACCTCTACTCGGTGGTCGACGAGGCCCGCCGGACCGGTTACACCGAGACCATCATGGGACGCCGGCGTTACCTGCCGGACCTGAATTCCGACAACCGGCAGCGTCGCGAGATGGCCGAGCGGATGGCGCTCAACGCCCCGATCCAGGGCAGCGCCGCCGACATCATCAAGGTGGCGATGCTGGGGGTGCAGCGCTCGCTGCACTCGGCCGGGCTCTCCTCACGGCTGCTGCTGCAGGTGCACGACGAGCTGGTTCTGGAGGTCGGCACCGGCGAGCGCGAGCAGCTCGAAGCATTGGTGCGGCGCGAGATGGCGGCCGCGGTCGAGCTCACGGTGGAACTCGAGGTCAGCGTCGGGGTCGGGCCGAACTGGGACGCCGCCGCGCACTGAGCCACGTCCCCGGTCAGTACGGGTCTTCGGTCAGTAAGGGTCTTCGGCCAGTACGCGTCTTCGGTCAGTACGGGTCGGCGCGGTCGTGGTGACCGGCCAGCCGGGCCAGCGGATACAGCCGCAGCCGTAGCAACACCTTGAGGCCCACGTTGCGCAGCCACCACGGCAGCTCCGCCACGATCCGCAGCCGGTCCGCCCGCGACACCGGCGCGATCTCGAACCGGGCCAGCGAGCCGGTCCGATCCAGGTAGCGCACCCGCCGGCTGGGCAGTACGTGCCGCACCAGCCCGAGCGTGACGCCGATCGAGGAGTAGGCGTCGTGGATGCAGATCCGGGCTCCGTCGGGCAGGAACTCACTCCACCGCAGGTCATCGGACAGCGTCCAGTAGTCGTGCTTGCCGTCGATGTAGAGAAAGTCGATCGGCCCGGTCCAGGACGGCCGCAGCTGGGTGCTCCTGGCCTGGCGCAACTCGACCTGCCCGGCCAGGCCGGTGCGTCGCAGGTTCAGCAGGAACCGGTCGCGGGTCGCCAGCCCGCCGAACATCGCCCCGCCGACGAAGGGATCGATGGCGACCACTCTGGCCTGCGGCGCGGCGGCGGCCAGCACCACCGTCGAGCGGCCCTGGTGGCTGCCGATCTCGACGATCAGGCCGCCGGCGGGCACCGCGCGCGCCTCGTTCCACAACGTCCGGGCCTGGGCCTCGGTCAGCCAGCCGCCGATCTCGCGTACCTGGCCGAACACCGTGTCGAAATCGGGGTACGCCGGGCTCGGCTGCTGTTCTGCGGGCACCGCTGGACAGTACGGCAGCCACATCACGATGTGGCACACGTGCCGGTATTGCGCGGGTCCGCAGGACCGGCGGTGGTGTTGGATAGCTGGCATGCCCGTATCCCCCCTTCCCCGCGGCGTCGCGCTGGCGGCCGCCGGCACCGCCGCGGCGCTGCTGCTGTCCGGCTGCGGTGACGCCTCGACCCCGCTGTCGGACCGGCAGCAGGACGTGCGTTCCAACGACAGCAACGTCAAGATGACCGACTGCGCCTCGCAGTGCACCGGCGAGCTCGACGGCGCCAGGTACGCCATCAAGCTGCCGGAGAGATGGAACGGCACCCTGCTGCTGTACTCGCACGGCTACCGGTTCGCCGCGCCCGCGCCGCCGAGCTTCGACCCGGTCAACACCAACGCCCAGGTCAGCTCCACCGACAGTGACGGCACCGGCGCCGATCCGTTGAGCGCCAGCCTGCTCTCGGCCGGCTACGCCCTGGCCGGCTCGTCCTACAAGTCCAACGGCTGGGCCGCCGCCGACGGTGTCAAGGCCGGCGTCGACCTGCACGCCCAATTCCTCAAGCTGGTCGGCACCCCTAAGCGGACCTACGTCTGGGGCGACTCGCTGGGCGGCCTGGTGACCGAGCTGCTCGCCGAGGCCCATCCGGACTGGGTGGACGGGGCCGCGCCGATGTGCGGCGTGCTGGCCGGGCCGAACTACAACTTCGACGCCGCCCTGGACGTCGCCTTCGCGGTCAAGACCCTGATCGACCCGCAGCTGAAGCTGACCGGCTACACCAGCCAGGAGGACGCCAGCGCCAACTGGGTGCACGCTTCGGAGGCCGTGAAGAAGGCCGCGGCCGACGTGGCCGGCGGCGGCACCGCCAAGGCGATCTTCATCGGCTCGCTGGTGGACGCCCCGACCGCGACGCTCACCTACGACGGTCACGACGTGGCCTCGCAGGTCAAGGCCCGGGTCGAGGCGCTGCTCACCGCGCTGGCCTTCGGCACCAGCGGGCGCTACGAGCTGGAGCAGCGGGTCGGCGGCAATCCCTCGGACAACTCCGAGGTCGACTACTCGGGCCGGATCGACGCCGCCGAGGCTGACCTGATCGGCACGGTCGGCGGCAAGCTCGAGGCGTTGCAGCAGCAGCTGGCGGCCGCGCCGCGGGTGACCGCCGACGCCACCGCCCGCTCGGCCTTCGAGGAGCTCGGCGATCCCACCGGAAAGCTGACGGTGCCGACGGTCACCATGCACACCGAGCAGGACCCGCTGGTGCTGGTGCAGAACGAGACGGTCTTCGCGAGCCGGGTGCGCGCCGAGCAGCGTTCCGGCCAGCTGGTGCAGTTCTTCATCAAGCCGCCGGCGACCTACTCCGAGACCACCAAGGCGCCGTACGGGGCCGGGCACTGCAGGTTCTCAGACGGCCAGCGGCAGGGCCTGGTCAACATCCTGGACGGCTGGGTGCGGCGCTCGATCTACCCCAGTCCGGCCGGGTCGGCGGGGATCCTCGGCGAGGGGGTCGACCCGTCCTATGCGCCGGGTCCGTGGCCGGTGGCCGAGTCCAGCTGAGCGGTTGCCCGGCCGCCGTCGCCTCGCGCGCGCCGGTAGCCGGGCGCCAGCCGCAGCAGCACCGCGGCGGCGGCCGTCAGCAGGTTCAACCCGGCCATCAGCCCGATCACCAGCCGCACCGACGGGTGCGGGCCCAGGCTGAGCGCCAGCACCGCCTCGCCGGCCACCGTTGCCCAGATCAGCGCCGTCACCATCACGTTGCGGACCGCGAGACCGGCGACCAGCGTGAACTGCAGGACGGCCAGGCAGCTGCCGAGCATCGCGAACAGCCAGGCATCGCCGCGCAACTGCGGGTAGCGGCCGCCGCCCACCACCGCGGTCACCAGGCCGCTGAGCAGCCAGCTGCCGGCGACCATCGCCAGTCCGAGGCCGGCGATCCCGGCGGCTGCCCGGGCGAACACCCGGTGATGGCGGTCCTCGTCGGTCAGCGAGGCGAACAGCACGTTGGCCACCGACTGCGGCAGCCACAGGCTGGCCTTGGTCAGCACCGACCCGGCGGCATAGACGGCGGCGGCCGAGGTGCTGAGCACGTGCCGGGCCAGCAGCACGTCGCTGACGCTGAGCAGCAGGAAGACCCCGTAGGCGTGCGAGGCGTGCCCGGCCTCGGACGCCAGGGACAGCAGCGCCCGGCGGCCGCGCCGGCGCAGTTCGGGCAGCGCCAGCACGCAGCCGGCGGCCGGCACGCTCAGCCCGACGCCCAGGGCCGCCATCGCCGAGGTGCTGGTGCCCCCGAGGAACAGTCCGAGCAGTCCGGCGCCGGAGCGCCCGGCGGTGCCGGCGAAGGTCGCCACCGCGAGCCCGGTGAGGCGCTGCTCGCCCTGCCAGACGCCCTGGCACAGCCCCTGCAACGCGGTCCCGGGCATCGACAACGCCACCAGCAACGGGCCGGTCAGCCCGGGCAGGTGCAGGAAGGCCACCAGCGCCGGTGACAGCGCCGCGATCAGCAACGCGGCCACCAGCCCGATCACGGCGCCGGCTTCGAGCAGCCCGTCCGCCGAGCCGGTGGCGACCCGCCGGGCGGCGACGGCCTGCAATGCGAACGAGGGCACCGAGCCGATCAGCAGCAGGTTGAGCAGCGTGACCAGCTCGGCGTAGTCGGCGGTGTTCAGCCGGCGGGCGGCGGCCAGCAGCAGCAGGTAGCTCAGCACGTTGCCCAGCCAGCCGGCCGCGGTCACCCCGAGCAGGCCGCGCGCGACCGGCACCGGTTCGGTGACGGCCGCGGGTTGGGTGACGACTGCCGGTGGGGTCACGGCTGCCGGTGGGGTCACGGCTGCCGGCTGGGTCACGGCTGCCGGCTGGGTGCCGGCCGCCGGTTCGGGGACGGCTGCCGGCTGGGTGCCGGTAGGCGCGTGGCCCGCGCGTGGCCGGAACGGCAGTACCCGCTTGGCCACGCTCGCCCAGCCTCTCTGCACAGGTACCGGCTACAGTCTGGCGGCGGCCCGCGACTCCCGCGGCGTCACGCCGGGGTCGAGCCTAACGATCCGGCCGGACCGCGGAAGGAGCGGCGGTGCGTTCCCGAACCGGATCGGTGCTGCTGGCCGACTGCTGGGTGCTCGCGCTGAGTGTGGCACTGCTGTGGCCGCAGCGGCTGGCCGGTTACGGCCTGGGTCACGACATGGTCTTCACCCCGCACCAGCCGCTCACCCGGCAGTCCGTCGGGCTGGGCTCGGTGGCGCCGCGAGCCGTGCCGCTGGATGCCCTGGTGGCCCTGGCCAGCCGGATCCTCGACGGCGCGGTGCTGGGCCGGATCGTGCTGCTGGTGCCGCTGCTGCTGGCCGGTTCCGGGTGCGCCCGGCTGCTGCGGGCCTCCGCGCAGCCCGGATCGCTGCCCGCGCTGCTCGCGGTGGCCGGCTTCGCGGTGTGGAACCCCTACGTCGTCGAGCGGCTCGCGCTGGGGCAGTGGGCGCTGCTGTGGGCCTACGGGGCGCTGCCCTGGCTGGTACGGGCGGCAGCCCGGTTCGCCGACGAGCCGGCGGCACGAGCGGGCCCGGACGCGGCCCGGCGCCGGAGCGGCTGGCTGCAGCCGACCGCCGCGCTGCTGTGCTGGTTGGCATGCTGCGCGATCACGCCCACCGGCGCGCTGATCGGAGCCGGCGTCGCGGTGGCGGTGGCCGGCTCCCGGCGGCTCAGCCGGCTGGCGCCGGTGCTGGCGGTCGCGGTGCTCGTGCAGCTGCCCTGGCTGGTGCCCGCGCTGACCTCGGCGGCCGGTGCGAGCAGTGACCCGGGTGCGGTGGCGGCCTTCGCGGCCCGCTCCGAACGTCCCGGTGGCGCGGTGCTGAGCCTGCTGGGCCTGGGCGGCATCTGGAGCGCGGACGTGACACCGACCAGTCGGGCGGGCCTGCTCGGCTACCTCGGCACCGCGGCGGTGCTGGGCGCACTGCTGTTCGGCCTGCCGGTGCTGCGGGCCGGCCTGGGGGAGCGGCTGTGGCGGCGGCTGGTGCTGCTGGGACTGGCCGGGCTGCTGCTGGCGGCGGCCGGCACGCTGCCGGGGCTGGCCGCGGCGCTGCGGTGGGCGGTCCGGGAGCTGCCGGGAGCGGGGCTGCTGCGCGACGGCCAGAAGTGGCTGATGCCGTTCGTCCTGCTGGCGGTGCTCAGCGCCGGCGCCGCGGTGCAGCGGCTCACCGGCTGGCTGGCCGGCCGGCTGCCGGGCTGGTCGGCGGTGCTGGCTGCCTCAGCGCTGCCGCTGGTGCTGCTGCCCGACGCCCCGGCCGTCCTGAAAGTGCCGCTCAGCCCGGTGCACTACCCGGCGCGGTGGCAGCAGGTCGCCGAGCAGGTGCGCGGGTCGCCGGCGGCGGTGCTGGTGTTGCCGTTCGGCTCCTACCGCAGCTTCGAGTGGGCACCGGGGCGCACCGTGCTGGACCCGGCGCCGCGCTGGCTGGCCGCTGACACGGTGGTCGATGACCGGCTGGTGGTCTCGGGTGTTGTGCTGGGTAGTGAGGATCCGGCCGCCCGGCGAGTGGCGCGGCTGCTGGAGTCCCGGCCGGGTCCGGCCGCGCTGGCGAGCGCGCTGGCCGGGCAGGGGATCGGCTGGGTGGTCCGGGAGGCCGGCACGCCCGGGCCGGTTACGGACCTGAGCGGGCTGCGGCCGGTGCTCACCGGTGGTGCGGTCGAGCTGTACCGGGTGCCGGGACCGGTGACGGTCGCCGCCGAGCCGGCCGGCCGGCGCCGGTGGGTGCTGGCGCTGGACCTGCTGGTCGCCGCGCTGATCCTCGCGGCGATCGGCCTGAAGTCCCTGGCGGCCGGAGGAAGGTTGCTACACTCGCCGTTAACATCTAGCTCGGAGGGTTCCTAGTGGGCAAGCTCGTCTCGGCTGTCGCCGCCGGCATCATGGGCGCGGTGCTGGCCGGAACCGCCGTGTGGGGTGTGGTGTCCGCGGCGACCGCGGCACCGAAGCACAACCCGGCCAGCGCCCCGATCGTCTCCTACGGCAACCGCTGATCCTGCCGCTGCATCAGCAGGTGCTCGAACGCCTCCGCTGACCGCTGCCACCCGAAGCTCTGAGCCCGGTTGCGGGCCTTCTTTCCCATCGCCAGCCGCGCCTCGGTGTCGCTCAGCAGCGTCCGGCACTGGCTGACCAGCTCGTCCAGATCGGCCACCAGGACGCCGGTCTCGCCGTCGACGATCGATTCGGTCACCCCGCCGGCGGAAGAGTAGGCGATCGTCGGCACCGACCGGGCCGCGGCTTCCATGATGGCGATGCCCCAGCCTTCTTTGACCGAGGGCGCCAGCATCAGCCAACTGGCATCCAGCAGCGCGTCGCGCTCGGTGTCGCTGACATGGCCGTGGAAGGTGACCAGGTCGGTGACGCCCAGCGCCTCGGCGGCCGCCACCAGCTGGGCCGACCACCAGCCCGACCCGATCACGTCCAGCCGCAGCTCGGGGATGCTCGGCTGCAGCCGGGCCAGCAACTGCAAGGCATGCTCAACCTGCTTGTGCGGCACCAGCCGGCCCAGCACGCAGATCCGCGGGGTGGCCGAGCGCGACTGCAGCCGGGACGGGTGCGGGACGTCGATCCCATTGCACACCACCGAGATCCGGTCCGGGTCGATGCCCAGCCCGGCCAGGTCGTGCCTGCTGGACTGCGACACCGTGATGTAGGGGTGGCGCCGGTAGATCAGCGGAGCCAGCCGGGACTCCACCCACCAGCCGACCCGGCCCCGGACGCCGGGATAGATGATCTGCCACTGCTCGCGATGCACGTGGTGCACCAGCACGTGCAGTCGTCGGCGGCGCACCAGCGGGGCGGCGAACGGGATGCCGTTGTGGACGTCGACGACGATGTCGGTCCGCCGGCCGGCCCGGCTGAGCAGGTAGGCCAGTCCCCGCGGGTAGACGCTCAGCCGGCCGCCGCGGCGGCGGAACCGGACGCCGTCGCGCACCTCGTCGGCCGGGGCCTGGGAGTGCGCGGCGCAGCAGATGGTCACCTGGTGGCCGCGGCCGGCCAGCCAGCGGGCCATGTGCTCGACATAGACCTCGGACCCGCCGCCGTCCGGGTGCGCGGTGTCGCGCCACACCAGGAAGGCGATGCGGCGTGGCGTCGCTGAGAGATCCATCGCTCCCCGACCGGCTTTGCGAACAGTTACTGGAGAGTAGCCGATGCCTGGAGGCCCCGAGAAGATGCCTGACGGCTGCGAGGCCGTGCCGCACGCGCGCGGTTCGTGCGGGGCGGTGCGAGACGGGTACGGTTCGCCGGTGCGCGCCCACCACCGCAGCCGTCGCCGAGCCACCCTGCGCCGTTCGATCCGGCTGTTCCGGCTGTTCCTGGTCGAGCAGACCCGGCCGGCCGACTTCTACTCCGCCCTCGCTGCCGACGCGGTGCGGCAGCTGGGCGGATGGGTGGAGCTCTCCGGGGCGCGGGTGCTCGATGTCGGCGGCGGGCCCGGTTACTTCGGACGCGCCTTCCAGCAGGCCGGAGCCCGGTACATCGGGGTGGAACTCGACATCGACACCGATCTGCCCGCCGAGATCGTCGGCCTGTGCGCCTCCGGCGAGGCGTTGCCGATCCGGTCGGAGTCGGTCGACGTCGCCTACAGCTCCAATGTGGTGGAGCACCTGCGGCGGCCCTGGGTGATGGCCGATGAGCTGCTGCGCGTCACCAAGCCGGGTGGCACGGTCTTCCTCTCCTTCACGCCGTGGTTCTCGCCCTGGGGTGGGCATGAGACAGCGCCCTGGCACTTTCTCGGCGGCGGCTATGCCAGGCGGCGCTACGTCCGCAGGAACGGCCGGCAGCCGAAGAACGTCTTCGGGCAGTCGCTGTTCGGCTACCGGGTCGGCCAGGCGCTGGCCTGGGCCCGCAGCCACCCCGACGCCGAACTGGTGGCCGCCTTTCCTCGTTACCATCCGTGGTGGGCGTGTTGGCTGGTCCGGGTTCCGGTCCTTCGAGAGGTGGCGCTCTGGAATCTCGCGATGGTGCTGCGCAAGCGATGACGACCGCACTGCAGGCCAGGACGGGCGGCGCGACGGCAGCCGACACCGACCGCACGGCGCCGCCACCGCTGGCGGTGCAGCGATTGCGGCTGATCACCGTCTGCTTCGGGCTGGTGCTGCTGGTCTTCTCCCAGAGCGCCGGCCGGACGGCCGCGGACACCAAGCTGGACCTGGTGGTCGCTCCGGTGCGGTTCCTGCGCCGGTCCTTGACGCTCTGGGATCCGCTCGGCGCTGCCGGCCAGCTGCAGAACCAGGCGTACGGGTACCTGTTTCCGATGGGGCCGTTCTTCGCGCTCGGCAGGCTGGCCGGCCTGCCGGCCTGGGTGGTGCAGCGCGGCTGGGAGTCGGCGCTGGTGGTGGCGGCGTTCCTGGGCATGGTCCGGCTGGCCAGGCTGCTGGGCACCACCGGGTTCTGGCCGAAGGTCGCCGCGGGCCTGAGCTACGCGCTGGCGCCCAGGATGCTCAGCGAGCTGGGCTCGATCTCGGCCGAGCTGATGCCGGTGGCGGTGCTGCCGTGGATCCTGATTCCGCTGGTGATCGGGGCCGAGCGCGGTTCCACCCGGCGCGCCGGGGCGCTTGCCGGGCTCGCGCTGCTGTTCGCCGGCGGCGTCAACGCGGCGGCGACCCTGGCGGTGCTGCCGGTGCCCGCACTGTGGCTGCTCACCCGGCAGCCCGGCCGCCGGCGCCGGGAGCTGATGCTCTGGTTCGGCCTGGCGGTGGTCCTGGCCAGCGCCTGGTGGATGCTGCCGCTGCTGCTGCTCGGCCGCTACAGCCCGTCCTTCCTGGACTGGATCGAGCCGAGCAGCGTCACCACCGGGATCACCAGCCTGATCGCGTCGCTGCGCGGGGTCGATCACTGGGAGGCCTACCTCGGTGCCGGGGTATGGCCGGGCGCCTGGATCCTGGTGACGGTTCCGGCCGTGGTGCTGGCCACCACGGCGGTGGCGGCGGTGGGGCTGGTGGGGTTGAGCCGGCGCGACCGGCCGGATCGGCTGTTCGCGGTCGGCTGCCTGCTGCTGGGACTGGCGCTGGTCACGATGGGCTACCTGGCACCGGTCGGGCCGCCGGCCGGGGCATGGTTTCGGACCTGGTTGGACGGGCCGCTGAACGCCTTTCGCAACGTCCACAAGTTCGATCCGCTGATCCGGCTGCCGCTGGCGCTGGGCCTCGGCTGGCAGCTCAGCCGGCTGCGGCTGCCGGCGCGCTGGCAGCCGCGCTGGGGCGGCCTGACCCTGGAGCTGCGTCCCCGGCTGCTGGCGGCGGTGCTCGCCGTCACGGTCGGCACCCTGGCCGCGGCTCCGGCGATCGTCAACCACCTGATCCCGCAACCGCGTTCGGTGACCGAGGCCGGCTGGTGGCGGCAGGCAGGCTCCTGGCTGGGCAGCCACTCCGGTACCGGCCGGGCGCTGGTGGTTCCGGGCGCGTCCCGGCCGGCCTACGTCTGGGGAAGCACCGTCGACGACGCGCTGCAGCCGGTGGCCACCGCGCCATGGACGGTCCGCGACGGGATCCCGCTGACCCCGGCGGGCTACATCCGGCTGCTGGACGACCTGTCGCTGCGGATCGCCGCGGGTCATCGCGACGACGCGCTGGCACCGTTGCTGGCCCGCGCCGGCATCCGCTACCTGGTGGTGCGCAACGACCTGGACACCACGGCCTCCGCGGCCACCAACCTGGCCTTCGTGCACGCGACGCTGCGGGCCACGCCGGGGTTGACGGCGGTGACCTCGTTCGGCAGCGGCGCCGAGCTCCCGCCGGACCGCGGCCGGCTGGTCGACGTCGGCGCCACTGTCGTCCGGCCGGCGATCGAGATCTTCCAGGTGGCCGGGTGGTCCGGTGCGGTCGGCCTGCTGCCCGCCTCGGGCACCGTGCTCGCCACCGGATCGGCGGACTCGCTCGGGTCATTGCTCGATGCCGGGATCGGCCCGGACACCCCGGTGCTGTTCGGTGCCGACGCCGCCGGCGCCGCCGGTGCCACCGTGGTCACCGACGGCATCCGGCGCCGGGAGGCGACGATCGGCCAGACCGGCGCGACCTCGGCGACCCTGACAGCCGACCAGCCCTACCGGCAGTCCAGGGCGGCTCAGGACTACCTGCCGGACTCGCCCGGGCCACTGTCGACCGTCGCCTACGGCGGTGGTGTCACCGACATCCAGGCGTCCTCGTCCGGTGCCGACGCCGGCGCGCTGGTCAATCGCGGTGCCGGTTACGGGCCGTGGTCGGCGTTGGACGGCGACCCCGCGACCTCCTGGCGCAGCGGCGCGCTGGCCAGCGCGAAGGGCCAGTGGCTGTCGGTGACCCTGGCCGTGCCGACGTCCCGGCCCACGGTCGAGGTGGCCTTCGCCGCCACACTCGGCGGCTACCCCAACCGGGTCCGGATCCGGACCGACTCGGGAACCCGCGACTCCGACGTCTCGCCCGGCCCGTTCCCGCAGCAGGTGGCGCTGCCGCCGGGCCCGACCCGGCACCTGCGCCTCACCGTGCTGGACGCCTCGCCCGGCACCGGTTCGGTCGGCATCTCGACGTTCACGATCGCCGGGCTGACCCCGACCCGGACGCTGGTGGTGCCGACCACCGGGGTGGCGCCGGACGCGCTGAGTTTCACCGCCGAGTTCGGTGGCCGGTCCAGCTGCCTGACGGTGGCCGGCCGGGCCGCCTGCGACGCGACGTTCGCCAGCAGCGGTGAGAGTGACGGCGTGATCGATCGGAGCTTCACGATGCCGGCGGCCGGCCAGCGCTACGGCATCACGGCCACCGTCACGGCCCGGCCGGGCGCGGCCCTGGACGCGCTGCTGGACGCCGGGGCCGGCATCGGCGCGGCGGCCTCCTCGGTCGATGACCCCGACCCGCGGGAGCGTCCCGGCGCGGCGGTGGACGGCGACCCGGCAACCAGCTGGGTGGCAGCCGCCGGCGACCAGGCGCCCGCGCTGACGCTGGATCTCCGGAGCCGGCGGCGGGTGTCCACGCTGCGGCTGGAGCTGGACCAGGCCACCCCGATGGCCCGGCCGCAGCAGGTCGCGGTGGCCGCGGCCGGGCGGAGCTGGAGCTTCGAGCTGCCCGCCGACGGCGTGCTGCGGCTGCCGGCGCCGGTGCTCACCCGGACCCTGACGATCACCGTGCTGCGCGCCGAACTCCGCTCCACCACCAGCACCCGCTACGGCGCGCCCCGGCTGCTGCCCGCCGGCATCACCGAGGTGGCCGTGAACGGGGTGGCCAACCAGAGCCCGACCGATCCGGTCGAGCTCAGCTGCTCGTCGGGGCTCGCCGTGGTCGTCGACGGCATCCCGCTGCCGATGCGGGCCGAGGCCGGCCGCGAGCAGCTGCTGTCCGGCCAGCCGCTGGCGGCGCGCACCTGCGATCCGGAGCCGACCATGCTGGCGGCGGGCCCGCAGCACCTGCGGCTGGCCGCCAGCCCGTCGGCCAGCCCGCTCAGCCTGACCCTGCGGCGGCCGGGGCTGCAGCTGGCCGGTACCGCGACCGCCCGGACCCTGCCCGCCGGGACCGCGCCTGCCGGAACCGTCACGCCGCTGAGCTGGCATGCCACCAGCCGGACGGTTCGCGTCGACACCCCGGCGGCCGCGATGCTGGTCGTCCGGGAGAACTTCAACGCCGGCTGGCAGGCGAGCCTGAACGGCCACCGGCTTGCGGCGGTGCGGCTCGACGGCTGGCAGCAGGGCTGGCAGCTGCCGGCCGGTGCCGCCGGGGTGGTGTCGCTTCGATACGCGCCGCAGGCTGGTTTCCAGGCCGGCCTGCTGCTCGGGCTGCTTGCCGTGCTGGGGCTGCTGGTGCTGGCCGGCACCGCCCGGCGGGACTCCGCCGCACCTGCCGCCGGCGCGCGGGCGGTGTCGCCGAACTGGGCGGTGCCGGTGTGCCTGGCGGCCTCGTTCGTGCTGGCCGGCATCGTCGGCCTGGCTCTGGCCGCGGCGGTAACGGCGCTCGGCTGGCTGCCCGGGCGGTGGCTGGCCGGGCGGTGGCAGGACGGGTGGTGGCGGGACGGGCTGCCGGCCTGGGCCGCGGCGGTGCCGATCCTGCTGGCGGGCTGCGCCGAAGCGATCCGGCCCAGCGGTGGCCCGCACCCGCTGGCCGGGTCGGCCGGGGTTCAGGCCCTCTGCGTGATCGGGCTCTGCCTGGCGGTGCTGGGCTTTCCCAGGTTGCGCCAGGACGGCCGGGAGAACCGGCGCAGCAGCGGCCGCTCCAGCAGGTACCAGGACAGCGTTCCCAGCACCGAGGCCGAACCGGCGGTGAGCACCAGCAGCTTCCAGAAATGACCCTGCCAGATCGGGATGTCCAGCACCCGCTGGAGGAACAGCAACATCGGTAAGTGCCACAGGTAGACGCCGTAGGAGATCTGGCCGAGGAATCGCGACACCCGGTTGCCCAGTACCCGCCCGATCAGCCCGCCGTCTCCCAAGCACAGCGGCAGCATCATGAAGAACACCACAGCGCCCTGCAGCAGGTTCTTGGCCAGGTGCTCCCCGGCGGCAGGCACCGCCAGATCGATCGGGCCCGCCAGCGGCAGCGTCAGGAACCAGTACAGCAGCAACGCCAGCGTCCAGCACAGCCCGGGAGATCCGGCCCACTGGCTCAGCACCTGCCGGGTCCTGGGCAGGGCGGTGCAGCCGGCCGGGGCGGCCGAGAACGCGGCCAGCAGCATGCCGAGCGCGAACCAGTCGATGGTGCCGGGCAGCCACTTGGTCGCGACGTAGCCCAGCGACGGCACTTCGAACGTGACGACCTGCCATGCCACGCTGGCGGCCAGCAGCGCGCCGACCAGCACGCACTGGCCGATCAGGATCTGCTCCGGGCTCCGGCGCCCGCGCAGCGACAGCGCCAGCAGCGGAACCACCGCGTACAGCGAGATCTCGGCGACCAGGGTCCAGATGTGGGTCAGCGACGGGTCGAGGTCGTGACCGTTGTAGATCTCGGTCAGGCTGAGGTAGGACAGCCAGTCGCCCAGGCTGGCCCGCCGGCTGCTCAGCAGCCCCAGCGTGACGACGGCGGTGACCCAGAAGGCCGGCAGCACCCGTACCGCCCGCCGCCAGTAGAAGCCGCCGGTTCGGGGGACCGGCAACCGGCGGTAGGCCTGCGCCACGAACGGCCGGTAGAGCAGGAACCCCGACAGCATCAGGAAGATCGGCACCGCGGTGTCCAGCCGGGACAGCCAGGGCGCCTGTGGACCGGTTCCGAAGGACCGGCCGGACTGGAAACCGACATGGGTGAAGATGACCGCGTAGCACGCGATGGCCCGCATCCCGTCCAGCGCGTCGAAGTGTCGGGACGGATCGGCGGTGGTGGTGGTGGGTGCGCTCATTTGGGCGCCAGCGGGAACGGCACGCCCACCACGACGGCGCCGATGCAGACGTTGGTATCCAGGCTCTCGCTGCGGACCACCAGCGAGTCCACCGACGTCAACGGCAGCCGCAGGTAGAGGTTGGCCAGCTGGTAGGGCAGTTCCCGGCGCTGGCCGCCCACCGGTTCGACGATCCTGCCGTCCTGGTCGCGGATCGCGAGGTAGAGCACCGACGCCTTCTGCTGCAGGTAGCTGAGCTGGACGAAGTACTCGTTGGCGCCGAGCTGCTTGGACAGCGGGATGGTCCAGCTGCCCTGCCCCTGCGCCAGCCGGGTGCAGCTGCCCTTGGCCTCCCCGACCTGGGTGGCCACCGCGAACAGCGCGGCCGGCGCCAGGTTGCCGTCCTCCTTCACCAGCATCGGCGGGGTCGGCGCGTCCTGGAACCGGGCGGGTAGGTGGGCCAGCCCCAGCAGGTCCGAGACGTGGTTGCGCTCGGAGAAGAAGGCCAGGACCGAGGGCGGCACCCGGGTGTCCCACAGGTTGACCTCGGGTCCGGCGTTGCGTACCGAGGTGGTCAGCCGCTCGACGTAGGACTCCGAGGGGTTCTGCGCCCAGCGATGGGTGAAGGTGGCGTCCGACAGCCCGCTGGATACCAGGAAGAGCGTGCCGAGCGCCGCCATCACGATCCCTGCCCGGCGCGGCGCCCGCGCGGCGAGGACGTCGTGCCGACCGGGGTCGGTGACCCGGCCCGCCACCTCCGCCGGGCTGCTGGGCAGCAGCGCCAGCGCCGCCGCCACCGCCAGCGGTACCGCGACGGGGAAGGCGTAGTTGAACGAGCGCGGCGTCAGGTCCCCGAACACCTGGAACCGGCCCAGCGCCACCACCAGGGTGCTGAGGACGAAGGTGAGAACCGGCAGCGACCAGGCCAGCAGGCTCCGGACTCCGGCCCGGCGCCAGCCGAGCAGGACGGCGGCCAGGATGCAGGCCTGGCCGAGCAGCACCGCGACCAGCGGGGGATCGGCGATCGGGAAGTACACCTCGCCCTGGTAGAACCACCGCCAGGGACCGCCGAGCAGGGCCGGCCCCAGCGCGTCCAGCCAGCCCACCCGCAGCACGTGCAGCGCCGAACCGAAGCCCAGGGTGTGGGCGGCGCCGCCGTACGGGCCGGCCACGAAGTAGGAC
>DASZEI010000205.1:0-5270 GCA_035940975.1 Jatrophihabitans sp.
CCGATCAGCGACGGACCAGCTCGCGGCGTTGCGTCGCGTCCACTGCGACACGGTTATTCCTCTCATTGTCGTTCTCGGTCCATCCAGCGGATCGTTCTGGTTGGTCGCAGGTCGGCCGCGACGGGCCGTTAGCTGATCTGCTCGGCCAGGGCGACGATGATGCCCGCGGGGCCGCGGAGGTAGCAGAGCCGGTAGCTGTCCTCGTACTGAGCCAGCTCGCCGAGGAGTTCGGCGCCATGGGTTCGCAGGCGGGCAAGGACGTCCTCGATGTCATCCACGGCGAACATGACACGGTGCAGGCCCAACGTGTTGGGCGGCGGGTTCTTCGGCTCGGCGCTGACCGCCGCGGGGGTGTGGTACGTCGTCAGCTCCAGCCTGCCGTGGCCGTCCGGGGTCCGCATCATCGCGATGTCGGTCCGGACGCCGTCGAGTCCGACGGTGCGGTCCGCATAAGGGCCTTCGATCTGCGCCTTGCCTTCCAGCTCCATGCCGAGTTCTACGAAGAACGCGATTGCAGCCTCAAGGTCGGCGACAATGATGGCGACGTTGTCCATCCGCTGAATCGTCATGGTGGTTCTCCTTCTTCGCCGCGTGGCCCGTCGGTCTGGAGGCGGCCGGCACAGGATAACCAGCTGATCTGCGGGAACGCGACATCCGAGCGGCATCGGGCTTGCCCGGCGGGGACCTGACTGAGCGGACCACGGCTAGCGGTTGCCTGCCCCATGTGCCGATAATCGACATTATGTCAATTCGCATGAAGGAGCCCCTCCCTCCAGCCGCGGCGTATGGCACTGCCCATCGCGCGAAGGGGCTCGACAGTTAATCACTTTGGCGAAGTCCCCTTGAACAGCAAGGATGCCCTGCATGGCTGACGATTTCTTCGGTGAGCAGGTGGCCGAGCGCTACGACGACCCGCAGGACGAGATGTTCAGCCCGGCGGCCGTCGAACCGGCCGTCGATGTGTTGGCCGAGCTGGCAGGCGACGGCAGCGCCCTGGAACTCGGCATCGGCACCGGGCGGCTCGCGCTGCCGCTGAGCGGCCGGGGCGTGCCGGTGCACGGCATCGACCTGTCCGCCGCGATGCTCGCCCGGCTGGCGGCCAAGCCCGGTGCCGAGCGGATCGGCGTCACCCTCGGAGACTTCGCGCACGCTCGGGTGCCGGCCAGCTTCCGGCTCGCCTACCTCGTGTTCAACACCGTCATGAACCTGACCAGCCAGGACGAGCAGGTCGCCTGCTTCGGCAACGTCGCCGCGCACCTGGAGGCCGGCGGGTATTTCGTGGTCGAGGTGATGGTGCCGGACCTGCAACGGCTGCCGCCCGGCGAGACCGTCCGGCCGTTCACGGTGACCGCGACGAAACTCGGTTTCGACGAATACGACCTGGCGACGCAGCGGCTCGTCTCACACCACTACCGCTGGGACGGCGACCAGCTAGAAAGCAGCTCCATACCGTTCCGCTATGTCTGGCCGGCCGAACTCGATCTGATGGCACGGCTCGCCGGTATGACCCTGCTGCACCGCTGGAACGACTGGCATCGCACCCCGTTCACCAGCGACAGCCGGCGGCACGTCTCGGTGTGGCAGAAGTCGAGCTGAGTTGCCGGTACCTGGCTTGGGTGGCCGGACGACCACCCAAGCCAAGCGTCGGATCAGCCGTCCGAGTCGTCCGATTCCGATCCCGCGCCCGGTCCCCCGTGGCCGCGTCCGCCCGGACCGCCGGCGCCCATGCCCTCCTCGGTCCCGGTGACGGCGAAGTTCGAGTCGAACTTGACGGTGACGAGGCTGCCATCGGCCTTGGTCATGTGCGCCTCATAGGCGTCGCCATCCCCGTCGGTCTCGACGCGATAGACCGTGCCGCCGGGCACCGCCTTCAAGGCCGCCGCCTTGAGCTTGGCCGCCACGTCGGCACTTACTGCCTTCTCATCCCCCCGAACCGGAGTGGACTGCTTGTTCGGAGCCGGCGCGTTGCTCGCGCCCGGGGCCGCCGTGCTGCTGGGCGAACTCGGCGCGGACGGCGTGGTGGTAGCGGCGCTGGACAGCACCGTGCCTCCGATGATCGCGCCGGCTACCACACCGGTGGCTAGCAGGCCGCCGCCGACGAGCAGGCCTCGACGTCCTCGTGCTGGCTGACTGGTCCCGCCGGACGGCTCGCCGTAGGGCGGCACGGGCGGCGGGGACCATTCACTTGGGTTCATGGAAAACACCTCCTGAAACCGGCTGGGCCCGGATGGCCTAGCCGTTGGAGTCCATCGTGTTAACCGACCCTGTCGCCACGTCGTGCCGAACCTGAGAGGAACATGTGGGTGCCGGCCCGGAGAAACAGCCCAACGTGCCCAAAGGAGGGTGTCTCCTGTCCGAACCGGCATAGGCTCCTGTCAACGCTGGAGTCGGGAGGGAAGACCATGAAGCTGCCGGAGCTCGTCGGAACCGTCGAACGTCGCCTGCTGGTCAACTACCGGGTGGACCCGGATGTTCTGGGAGCGCTGCTGCCCGAGCCGTTCCGCCCGCAGCTGGTGAACGGCTATGCGGTGGCCGGTATCTGCCTCATCCGGCTGGGCTCGATGCGCCCGGCCGGGCTGCCGGCCCGCATCGGGTTGACCAGTGAGAGCGCCGCGCATCGGATGGCAGTGCAATGGGATAGCCCGGACGGCCTGCAGTCCGGCGTGTACATCCCCCGCCGCGACACCGATTCGATGATCAACGTCGCGGTGGGCGGTCGGATCTATCCCGGCGTGCTCCATCGGGCCCGGTTCGAGGTCGCGGAGTCCGACGACGACCTCCGGGTGGCGTTCGCCGCCCGGGACGGCAGCGCGACGGTGCGCGTCGAGGTGCGGGTCACCGACAACCTGGCGGGTAGCCGGTTGTTCGCCGACACGGCCGCTGCCTCGGCGTTCTTCGAGGGTGGGTCGGTCGGCTTCTCCGACACCCGCCACCCCTCCCGGTTCGACGGCCTGGCGCTGCACACCACGGCCTGGCACGTCGAGCCCGGCATCGCGGTGACAGCCGAATCGTCGTTCTTCGCCGACCGCGCCCGCTTTCCCGAAGGCTCGGCCGAACTCGACTGCGCGCTGGTCATGCGGCAGATCCCGGTGCGCTGGCGGCCGCTTGCATCGCTTCAGGCGCCGGCAGCGCCGGCCACCGGAGTCAGCGCCGGCTAGCGCCGGTGGTTCCGGCGCGGCGTCGGGACTGCTCTAGTCCGAGAGGGTCAGGCAGAACGGGTGCCCGGCCGGGTCGGAATAGACCCGGAAGTTGTCCTCGGCCGGTTGGAAGTCGTACTTGCGCGCACCCGCTGCCAGCACCCGCGCCTCGGTCGCCTGCAGGTCATCGACGTGGAAGTCCAGGTGCATCTGCATCGACGAGCCCGGATCGGGCCAGCTGGGCGGTGTGTAACCGGGGGCGGCCTGGAAGTCGATCCGGCCGCCGGGACCGGTGACAGTGGCCCACTCGTCGTCGAGGTAGGTCACCTGCCCGCCGGTGATCTCGGCATAGAACGCGGCCAGTTGCCCGGGGTCCGGGCAGTCGATCGCGACCGAACTGAGCTTGATCGTGTCTGACATGACGCTCTCCCCCGGTGCTCTGGTTAGCTGATGCGCACGAACATACGGCGGCGCGGCGGGAGGTGGTCAGGCGGTGCCGGAGCTGGTGCGTCCCGCGGTGCCCGCCGGCCGGCTCCGGGCGCAGCAGCAGCCCACGCTGGCCGTCGACGAGTTGACCGTGCGCCCGTGGCGGTTTTCCGACTCCCCCGCGGTCGTCGAGGCCTATCGCGATCCTGAGATCCAGCGCTGGCACGTCCGCAGCATGGACGAGGCGGAAGCGCGGGACTGGGTGGCCTCCTGGTCGCAGCGCTGGGCGGCGGAGACCGGTGCCAGCTGGGCCGTCACCGCCGGGGACGTCCTGCTGGGCCGCACCGGGTTCCGCCGGATCGATCTCGTGGACGGATCGGCCGAGGCCGCGTACTGGACGGTGGCCGCAGCCCGAGGTCGTGGCGTCGCGGTCCGCGCCCTGCGCGCGGTGTCGCAGTGGATGCTCGACAGCGGCGGCCTGCACCGGCTCGAGCTGAATCACTCGGTGGCCAATCCGGCATCCTGCCGGGTGGCCAGGAAGGCCGGCTATCACTACGAGGGGTCCAGGCGCCAGCAGGCCTTGCACCTGGACGGCTGGCACGACATGCATCTGCACGCGTTCCTGCATCCGGCTGGACCCGGTCCCCGCGGGTGATCAGGCAGTCGCGGCGTACCGCCAGAAGTCGCGCATCACGACCGGCGGTGTCGGGCCGGCCATCTCCACCTGGCTGAGCAGGATCGCGACGGCGCCGGTGGCGGCGGTGATGTGCGCTGTCGTTCCGGTGCCGCCGACCCAGCCGTACCGGCCCGGCACGTTCCACGGTTCGATGACCTCGACGTCGACGGAGCCGCCGAATCCCCAGCCCTGGCCTTCCAGGAACAGCCGGCCGGCCTGGCGCTGGGCCGAGGTCAGCTGATCGGTGGTCATCTGCCGGACCGCCGCCGCTGACAGCAGCCGGCGACCTCCGGCCTCCCCCTCGGCGAGCAGCATCCGGGCGAAGGCGAACCAGTCATCGACCGTGGACACCAGCCCGCCGGCCCCGGACGGGAACGCCGGTGGGCTGCTCCACCACCCGTCCGGAGCGTCGAGCAGTTGCAGGGCACCGGACGGATCGGCCTGGTAATAACTGGTGAACCGGTCCCGCTTGCCGGCCGGAACCTCGAAACCGGTGTCGCGCATGCCGAGCGGCTCGAACAGCCGCTCAGCCAGGAACTCGGGCAACGGGCAGCCCGAAACCCTGGCGATCAGCACGCCGAGGATGTCGTAGCAGGTGTTGTACAGCCAGCCCTGGCCAGGCTGGTGCAGCAGCGGGATGCCGGCCAGCCGGGCCAGCCACTTGTCCGGCGCCGGCAACAGGTGCGGCCGCGGTCCTGCCTGCACTGCCGACAGCAATCGCACCACTGGCAGCGAGAAATCCGACGGAAAGCCGTACCCGGCGCGCGAGTCGAGCACATCGCGCACGGTGATCGGCCGGGCGGCCGGGACCACGTCGTCGACCGGGCCGTCCGGCCGGCGCAGCACGACCCGGGACGCCAGTTCGGGCAGCCACCGCTCGACCGGATCGTCCAGCGCCATCCGGCCGTCCTCGACCAGCACCATCGCCGCCGCCGCGACGATGGGCTTGGTGATCGAGGCGATCCGGAAGATCGAGTCCCGGGCCATCGGCGCGCTGCCCCGGAGGTCGACGGAGCCGGCGACCTGCACGT
>DASZEI010000206.1:0-5335 GCA_035940975.1 Jatrophihabitans sp.
GGCCCTGGCAGCCCACCGCGTCCCGGCCGCTGACCTCGTTGCAGCTGCACCTGAACCAGCCGCGACGGATCGGCGTGCTGCTGGTGCGCAGGGGCGGCTACGCGGCCGGGGTGTTCGACGGCAGGGCGCTCGTCTCGTCCAAGGTCGGTTCGGGCTACGTCCAGGGCGCCACCAGCGCCGGCGGCTGGTCGCAGCAGCGCTTCGCCCGGCGCCGGGCCAACCAGGCCAGGCAGGCCTTCGCCGAAGCCGCCGAGGTGGCGGTGCGGATCCTGCTGCCCGAAGCCGGCCGGCTGGTCGGGCTGATCTGCGGCGGTGACCGGGCCGCGGTCGAAGCGGCGCTGTCCGATGCCAGGCTGGCGCCGCTGCTGCCGTTGCGCACCCCGCCGTTCCTCGCCGTGCCCGATCCGCGGCTGAAGGTCCTGCAGGCCAGTCCCGAGCAGTTCCTGTCGGTCAGCCTGGCGATCCATCCCTGAGCTGCGAGCCCGGCATGAGGCATCATGAGCCGGTGGCCCCCCGCGGTGTGATAGAGCATCAGGGCAGGCTGCTGTCCTATCAGGACCTCGGCCCGGTCGATGCGCCGGTGGTGTTGCTGATCCACGGGATGGTGTCCGACAGCACCACCTTCTCCCGTGCCGCCGAGCAGCTGGCCGAGCGAGGACACCGGGTGCTGGCGCCGGACCTGCTCGGCCACGGCGACTCCGACAAGCCCGCGGACTGCTACCGGTTAGAGGACTTCGCCGACAGCCTGGTTGCGCTGCTCACCGAGCTGGACGCCCGAGCCGTCACGGTGGTGGGCCACTCCTTCGGCGGCGCCGTCGCGATGCAACTGGCCTACGACCATCCCGACCTGGTGCGGCGGCTGGTGCTGGTGTCCGCCGGCGGCCTGGGGCGCCGGGTGCATCCGGTGCTGCGGGCCGCCACGCTGCCCGGCGCGCACACCCTGGTGCGGTTCGTGGTCAATTCCCGCACTGCTGCCCTGTACCGCCGTCCGCGACTGCACCGCTCGCTACGCCTGAGCCCGGACGTGGTCGCCAACCTCGGCCGAGCCGGCCGGGGGTTGGCCTCGCCGCCGGCCCGGATGGCGTTCTTCCAGACCCTGAAGATGGCGATCGACCCGTTCGGCCAACGCGGTTCGCTGCTGGATCTGGAGCACGTCCGGCTGGAGTTGCCCACCCTGATCGTCTGGTCCGAGCGGGATCCGGTGGTGCCGGTGGCGCACGCCTACGAGACCCACGCGCACCTGCCGAACAGCACGCTGGAGATCTTTCCCGGCTCCAGCCACCAGCCCCATCACCACGCGGCGTCGCGGTTCGTCCAGGCGGTGTCGGACTTCATCGCCGCCACCTGACACCCCGCGTCCGGATCAGTCCTTGGCCTCCGACCAGCGCTCGATGACGCTGACGTCGGCGACGAACCGCACCGAGCCGTCCGGTGCCCAGCGGGCCGCTGCCTCCTGCAGGCAGTCGGTCAGCAGTTGCCGCACCGCCGGGCCGTGCTCGGCCGGCACCTGCACCAGCAGCTCGTCGTGCAGGCAGAGCACCACCCGCGCCTGCCAGGCCAGCCCGCGGGCCCGGACGGTCACCGCCCACGCCTTGAACAGCTCGGCCGCCGCCCCCTGCACCACCGCGTTGCGGGCGTAGCGGCCCCGGCTGGCATGGTTGGCCCGCTCCTGCTCGGCGTCCAGGTCGGCCGGGGTCGGCCACATCCGCACCAGCCGGCCGCCGTAGGTGCGCACCGACCGCCCGGCACGCCCGGCGTCATAGGCCTCGCGCAGGTAGCGCATCGCCACCGGGTAGGCCGACTCCAGGCCTTGCAGCGCCTGGCCGGCAGCGCCCGAGGTCTGGCCGTACATCGCCGCCAGCACGGCGACCTTGGCGATCGGCCGCTCGACCCCTAGCCGGCTGGCCACCGGCGCGTACAGGTCGTCGTCCTGGGTGGCCTTGGCCAGCGCCCGGTCTCCGGAGACCGCGGCGAGCACCCGTGGCTCGATCTGGCCGAGGTCGGCCCGCACGAACACGTGGCCGGCGGGCGCGGCCACCGCCGGGCGCAGGTCGGCAGGCAGGTTGTGCAGCCCGGCCTGCGCGGTCATCCGGCCGGCGGCGCCGTCCGACCCGCTCCAGGCGCCGCGCAGCCGGGCGTCCGGGCCGACGTTGCGGGCCAGCCACTCGTAGCCGAAGGTGGTGGCGATCCGTTCGGCCTTGCGCCAGGCCAGCAGCGCCTCGACCACCGGATGAGCGCCCAGGAACCGTTCCAGCCGCCAGGACCGGGTGTCCGGGACGTCGATGCCGACCCGGGCCAGCATGGTGCGGACCTGGGCCGGGTTGCGCAGGTCGATCCCGTCCGGATTGGGCAGCAGCCGCAGCACCGCGCTGTCCCGGCGCTCACGCAGCAGGCCGGCGTCGGCGGCGTCGCGCGGGCGGGGGCCGGCGAACGAGGCGATGATCTGCTCGGCGCGGGCCACATCGATCGGCAGGCCGTCGACGGTCAGCTCGGCGCACAGCAACTCGGCGGCGGATTCCGAGCGCGCGGTGGCCAGCACGTCCCCGGCCGCCGGCGCCGCCTCCAGCCGCCGGCGCTGCAACGAGCTGGCCCGCAACGCCGTCTGCGCCCATCGGGCCAGCCGCTGCGGGTCGCGGGCCCAGCCGCCGCCGGCCCACTCGGGACGCAGGTGCTGATCGGGCCGCACCGGCTCCTCCGGATCGGTGCCTTCGTCGCCGGCGTCGCCGAACAGGTCGAGCTGGCCGGTGCTCGGCATCGAGGCAGCGTCGAGATCGTGCAGGGCTGCCCAGATCAGCGCCGGGTCGCTGCTCCAGCCGCCGAAGATCAGCCGGTGCACCGCGACCAGGTCCCAGCAGGTAGCCACCCGGACGCCCCCGCGGGCCAGGGCGATCGGGGTCTGCTGGGACCACCACACCCAGCGCGGCCGGAACTCCTGCTCGAGCCGGGCCACCACGGCGGCGGGCTCGGCGGTCGCCAGCGCCCACCGCCGGCCGGTCGGCTCGGCGATGCCCAGGCCGCGTTCAGGCACCAGGCTCAGCGCGAGAAGGCCACCCCGTTCCAGGCCCTGGTGCCGCAGCTCGGCCAGCAACTCCTCGGCGGTGTCGGGCTGGTGCGGCACCGGCCCATCTTGTCAAAAGCAGGCCGCTGTGGCGCACGGGCGCTCGAGCTCTGCGCGGTCACCCGGGCTGAGCGTCACCGGCGGTGGTATCGCATCACTTAGGTTTGAGCAATGGCCGTCAACGGTGATCGATGGGATCTGGCACACGGCACCCAGCGGGCGTCGGTCGTCCAGCGGGGCGGCGCGTTGCAGCACTACTCGGTCGACGGCGTCGACATCGTGGACGGCTTCGCCGACGATGAGCGGCCGCCGGCCTTCAACGGCGCCGTGCTGGCCCCGTGGCCCAACCGGATCCGCGACGGCCGGTGGAGCTGGCGTGGTCGTACCCACCAGCTGCCGATCACCGAACCGGCCACCGGCTCAGCCCTGCACGGGCTGGTCAGCGACGTGCGGTGGCAGCCGGACCGGGTCCGGCCCGACGCGATCACCCTCAGCGTCCCGATCGCGCCCAGCGACGGCTATCCGTTCGGACTGCGGGTCAGCGTGACCTGGTCGCTGTCGGACGACGGTCTGCGGTGCCGGCTCGGCGCGCTGAACACCGGGGCCGAGGCTGCTCCGTTCGGGGTGGCGACCCATCCGTTCTTCCAGCTGCCCGAGGCCCGGGTGGACGACCTGCGGCTGCAGCTGCCGGCCGGGCAGTGGCTGCAGACCGACTCGAACCTGCTGCCGGTGGCGCTGCAACCGGCCAGCGGTACCGAGCTGGACTTCACCGCGCCGCGCTCGCTGCGCGGGCAGCGGTTGGACACCGCCTTCACGGCGGTGACTCCGGACTTCCAGGCGACCAGCGCGGCGGTGCTGTCCCATGCGAACTCGAGCGTGCGGATCTGGGCCGGGCCGGACTTCACCTGGTGGCAGGTCTACACCTCCGACTACTTCGAGCCGGGCTCGGATCGCTGGCGCCGCAGCGTCGCGGTGGAGGCGATGACCTGCGGCCCGGACGCGTTCAACTCCGGCGCCGATCTGATCGTGCTGGAGCCCGGAGTCGACTGGTCCGCCGACTGGGGCGTACGGGCTCGGCTCGGCTGAGGATCGCCTGCTCGACGCCTGCCGCGGCGCGCGGTCGGGACTGACCGGGCCTACTCCAACAGCCGGTCGAAACGGGAGGCAACCCACTCCTCGACCGGTTCGCCAGCCGCGTCAGCCGCGGCGCGCACCCGGTCGTAGACCTGCTGCTCGCCCCCCAGCCGAGCGACCAGCGCAGGTGACAGGTAGAGCGATTCGACCGTGTCGACCTTCTCGCCGGACAAGGTGGCCTGCGAGGACCGGCCGGCGTGCAGGTGAAGGTGCGTCAAGCCGAGCGTGGGCGAGAGCTGCTCGCCGTACTTGTTGTCCTGGGTGACGACGTCGTAGGACACCAGAAAGGACACGTCCGCGGTGACCGCGTCGCGAAGGACGGCCTCGAACCCGGCTCGCTCCAGGCCGTGCAGGTAGCGGTGGTCGGCGACGTTCGTCACGCCCTGGTATGGCGGGTCCAGGTAACAGACACCGCCTGCCGGAGTGGCGAACAACGCCGAGGCATAGTCACCGGCCACCACGTGCGAGCCCTTCATGGTCGCGGACGTGGTCGCGATCCGCTTGCGGACCGTCGCCGGCTTCGCTCCGAGCCTGCGGTTATCGGCGCTCTGATTGAACTCGCCCGTCTTGGAGTATCGGACCGCGGCCTTCACGCAGCGGTTCAGCAGGTACAGCAGCAGGTGCGGCTCGCCGGTCGCGTTGAACTTCCGCCGGGCCTCGTCGTAGTAGGCCCGCGGGTCGGCCGACTGCTCGGTCCACACCGCCTCGTAGTCGGCCGCCAGCCCGTCCGGGTCGTCGAGGATGCGCCCCCAGAGCGCCATCAGCGGCTCATTCACGTCGCTGAGAGACGCGGACGCGGCGGCACCGGTGTGGCGGGCGGCGATGCTCATCGCGCCGGAGCCGGCGAACGGCTCCACGAACTCGGTGGTGTCCTCGGGAAGGAGGCGGATGATCGAGTGAGCCAGGCCGCGCTTGCTGCCCTGATAGGGGAAGGGATGGGGGACGTCGGCAAGGCTGGCGAGCTGGCAGCTGCGGATAGCGGGCGTCACGACATGCAGTATGCGGGGTTGGGACTGACAGGACCCGGCGCGATGTGGCGCGTCGTGAACGGTGCCGAAGCGCGGGGTGTGGCACGGCCCGGCCAGCGCTGACGACGGGTCGCACCACCTCAACGGTGCGGCCGTCCACCGGTGGCCTGCCCGA
>DASZEI010000207.1:0-2169 GCA_035940975.1 Jatrophihabitans sp.
ACTCCGGGTGCGGTCGGGTTCTCCCTCGCCGCGGAGCTCGCCGTGAGCCGGCGCGCCGAGCTGGCCTCCCGGCTGCGGCGGCTGCGCGACCAGCTGATCGTGGGCGTGCTGGAGGTGATCCCGGACGCGGTGCTCAACGGCCACCCGGTGCACCGGTTGCCGGGCAATGCGCACCTGTCCTTCCCCGGTTGCGAAGGCGATTCGCTGCTGATGCTGCTCGACGCCCGGGGCATCGAGTGCTCGACCGGCTCAGCCTGCTCGGCCGGGGTAGCCCAGCCCTCGCACGTCCTGCTGGCGATGGGCGCCGACGAGCAGCGGGCCCGCGGCGCGTTGCGGCTGTCGCTGGGCCACACCTCCACCGAGCAGGACGTCCGGACGGTGATCGAGGCGATCGGTCCGGTGGTCGAGCGAGCCCGCCGGGCCGGTGCCGCCGCCAACCTGTCCGCCACTGCCGGGCGCGGCGGATGAAGGTACTGGCCGCGATGAGTGGCGGCGTCGACTCGGCGGTCGCCGCCGCCCGGGCGGTCGCCGCCGGCTGGGACGTGACCGGCGTCCACCTGGCACTGTCGCGCCAGCCCGCCACCCTGCGCACCGGCTCGCGCGGCTGCTGCTCGCTGGAGGATTCCCACGACGCCCGCCGGACCGCCGACATCCTTGGGATCCCGTTCTACGTCTGGGACTTCGCCGAGCGCTTCCAGGCCGACGTGATCGACAACTTCGTCGCCGAGTACGACGCCGGCCGCACGCCCAACCCGTGCCTGCGCTGCAACGAGCAGATCAAGTTCTCGGCGCTGCTGGACCGGGCACTGGCACTGGGCTTCGACGCGGTGGTCACCGGCCACCATGCCCGGCTGGCCGACGGCCGGCTACGCAGATCGGTGGACACGGCCAAGGACCAGTCCTACGTGCTGGCGGTGCTGACTGCCGAGCAGCTGGCGCACGCGATCTTTCCGCTCGGCGAATCGACCAAGGACCAGGTCCGGGCCGAGGCGGCGGAGCTGGGGCTGGCGGTTGCCACCAAGCCCGATTCGCATGACATCTGCTTCATCGCCGACGGGGACACCCAAGCCTTCCTGGACCGCCGGCTGGGGGAGCGCCCGGGCGACATCGTCGGCACCGACGGCGCGGTGCTCGGATCGCACGGCGGAACTCATCGGTTCACCGTCGGCCAGCGCAAGGGCCTCAACCTCACCACCCCGAGCGCCAGCGGCGAGCCCCGCTACGTGCTCTCGATCCAGCCGAAGTCCAACACCGTCGTGGTGGGCAGCGCCGCCGACCTGGAGGTCGGGCTGATCCGGTGCGGCGAGCCGGTCTGGATCGCCGACCCGCCGGCAGCGGCCTTCGACTGCCAGGTTCAGCTGCGGGCGCACGGCATGGTGTCCGCGGCCCGGATCCATCCCGACGGCACCAGGTTGCGGGCCGTGCTGTCCCCGACCCAGCGTGGGGTGGCCGCCGGCCAGGCGCTGGTGATGTATGACGGCGACCGGGTCCTCGGCTCGGCCACCATCTGCGCCGCCGAACGCGGCGGGGAGCCGGCCGCCGAACGCGGCGGGGAGCCGGCCGCCGACCTGCCGCCCGCTGACCGGCAGCCCGCAGTCAACGCCGGATGAGCCACCCCTGGCCCGCGGGTGCCGCGACCGGCATCGGCTCGCTGCCCGGCACCGACCCGGACGAGGCGGTCCGGCTGGTGCTGGGCGAGGTTGCCGACCTGCCCTACCTTCCGGAGCTGCCCGGCCGTGGCTTCGGCGCGGACGCGATCGCACGCACCGGCGCGCTGCTGCTGGACTTTCCGCTGGAGTGGCAACCGCACGGCTGGACCGTGGCCAGCCATCCCGGACGGGATCTGGCGCGGGCCCGCGACCACCTTCAGCGCGACCTGGACGCCGTCACCGAACACGCGCAGGGTGTCCCGCTGCTGAAGGTGTCGGTGTGCGGACCGATGACGCTCGGCGCCGCCCTGGAACTGCCCAACCTGCACAAGCTGCTCACCGACCTGGGGGCTTTCCGCGACCTGACCGAGTCGTTGACCGAGGGCACCCGGTCGCTGCTGGCCGACCTCGGCAGCAGGCTGCCCGGCACGGCGTTCGTGCTGCAGGTGGACGAGCCGAGCCTGCCGCAGGTGCTCTCCGGCCAGGTGCCGACGCCGTCGGGCTACGGCACCGTGCGGTC
>DASZEI010000208.1:0-15175 GCA_035940975.1 Jatrophihabitans sp.
GATTCCCGGTGCCGGGGACCGACCGGGTTGGCGATGGCGCGCAACTCGGCGAACGGCACCCCGGCCCGGGCGGCGGCCAGGTAGACCCCGATGCCCTCCATCGCCTCGGCGACCGCGTCGGGATGGCTGGCCAGCAGCTGCTCGGCACGCTGCCGGCTGCCGGTCACCGTCGACACGGTGAGCACCGCACCGGTCACCGCGCCGGTCCGGCGGCCGAGTTCACCGGCCAGGGCCGGGTCCAGGCGGTAGCGCACCTCGCCCCAGCCGAGCTCGGCCATCGAGACGAAGCCCTCGGCAGTCTCGGCGCCCAGGTCCGCATGCACCACGGTGTCGGCGACCGCCACCGCGCCGACCTCGGCAGCCTGGAAGCCGCCGCCGATGCCGGCCGACACCACCAGGTGATAGCCCTGGGGCAGCAGGCAGCCGGTGCTGACCGCCGCCGCCACCGGCCCCACCCCGCCGGCCACCACGTCGACCAGGCCGGCCGCGGTGAGCGCCCGGTGCACCTGGAAGCCGGCCACGGTGCCCACCGCCGGCTGCCGCCCGGCCAGCCCGGCCAGCACGGCGTCGCGCTCGGCTTCGACCGCGGTCACCACCAGGATCCGGCTGGCGCTCATCACGGCCGCAACTGGCGTCCGAAGCTCACTCGGCGAGGTTACCTTCGGCGGCCAGCGGCGCTCCGGCCGGCGCGCGCCGGTGTGACCTGAGTGCCCGCTCGTGCAGCGCCATGGTGATGGCGACGAACACCAGCACGCAGGCGGCCACGATGAAACCGAGCCGGCCGTTGCCGGCGGGCAGCAGCAGCGCGATCGCGGCCCCGAGCACCCAGGACAGCTGCAGGAAGGTTTCGGACCGCCCGAACGCCGAGGACCGCAGCATCTCGGCCACGTCGCGCTGGATGATCGCGTCCAGCGACAGCTTGGACAGCGAGTTGGCCACCGCGCAGATCAGCATCGCGACGATCGCCAGCGGGAAGCTGAACAGCACCGCGGCGACCAGGCAGCCGACCGCGGCGGCGGAGGTGCACAGCAGGATGATCAGGTCCGGACGGGCCATCCGTAGCCGGGTGCCGATGCCGGTGCCGACGAAGTTGCCGCCGCCACTGACCGCGCCGAGCGCGCCGAGGCTGGCCACCGCCTGCCAGCCGTGTGACACCGACTCGATGTAGAAGGCCAGGAACATGGTCAGGAACCCGGACAGCCAGCGCAGCGTCGACTCGCCCTGCAGCGCCACGATCACCGGCGGGGCGAAGCCGCGCCGGGTCCACTCGACCAGCCGGCCGACCAGGCCGCTGGGCCGGCGCCGGTTGGCCCGGGCCGCCCGCAGGTCGCCCTTCACCCGCAGCGAGGCCGGCAGCGCATCGACGATCCGGGGCAGCCGCAACGCCGAGATGCCGGTCATCGTGAACGCCGCGGCGGTGATCCACAGGCCGAACGGGTACGAGCCGGTGGCCTTGATGGCCGCGCCGCTCAGCGCGCCGCCCAGCACCGCGGCGACCAGTCCGAACATCGACAGCCGGGCATTGGCCTCGACCAGCGTCAGGTTGGTCGGCACCAGCCGCGGCGCGGCCGAGGACCGGATCACCGCATAGGCCTTGGACAGCACCAGCGACCCGAGCGCGGCCGGGAACAACACCAGCAGGTCGGTGAAGTGCATCGCCATCACGATCGCCAGCACCGCCCGGCCGAGCGCCGTGCCGGCCATCACCCACCGCCGGCCGTGCTGCACCCGGTCCAGCGCCGGTCCGATCACCGGGGCCACGACCGCGAACGGGGCCATCGTCATCAGCAGGTAGAGCAGCACGTTGCCGCGCTGGGCCTCCGACGGCGCGGAGAAGAACACGGTGCCGGCCAGCGCGACGGTGACCATCGCGTCGGACGCGTAGGACATCACCTGGTTCCAGATCAGCGCGGTCAGGCCGGACTCCCGGGCACCGTCGGCCTCGCTGGCCGAGATCACCTTGTGGGCCAGCAGCCGGGAGAAGTAGCTGCTGCGGGCCAGCACCGCCCGGGTGACCGTCAGGTTGCCGGTGCTCACCGGCCTGATCGACACCCGGGGCGTGCGTCGCCGGTCACCGGCGGACCGGTCCGGCCGGCCGGACGGGCGAGCGGCATCGGAGTAGGTCGGGGCGGAATAGCCGTCCGCCCCCGCCTGCTCGGCCTGGGCCGATCCGTCTCCGACCGTCACGGTTATATCCTGCCCCACTGCGCCCGTCGATGCCCCGGCAATGTGCTCAGCCGGTGGCGATGGTGCGACAATGTGGCACGTGACCGCTCCGAGCCCGTCGAGCCAGCCGCAGACCGTCGATGACCGCGCCGCCGCGGCCGTGGAGCTGGCCCGGGCTGCCGCGGTCGAGGTGGCCGGTACCGAGGTCGGCGAGCACGTCGGCGTGCATCCGGAGGGCGAGCTGGCCGCCACCCATGCCTTCGCCGCCTCGCTGCCCGGTTACGTCGGCTGGTTCTGGGCCGTCACCGTCGTGCGCGCGCCAGATAGCGATCCGACGGTGGCCGAGGTGGTGCTACTGCCGGGTGAGAACTCGCTGCGCCCGCCCGAGTGGGTGCCCTGGAGCGAACGGCTGCAACTGGGTGACCTCAGCCCCGGCGACCTGCTGCCGACCGCCCCGGACGACCCTCGGCTGGCGCCGGCCTACCTGCTGTCCGACGACCCGCAGGTCGAGCAGGTGGCCTTCGAGATCGGCCTGGGCCGGGTCCGGGTGCTGTCCAGGCTGGGACGGCTGGAGGCTGCCGAGCGCTGGTTCGCCGGCGAGCACGGCCCGGACAGCCCGATGGCCAAGCAGGCACCGGGCAATTGCGGCACCTGCGGCTTCTTCCTGCCACTGGCCGGGTCGCTGCAGGCCGGCTTCGGGGTGTGCGGCAACGAGGTCGTCGAGGCCGACGGCCAGGTGGTGTCGGTCGAATTCGGGTGCGGGGCGCATTCGGAGGCGGTGCCCGAACCGGTGGTCGACGAGCCGGGCGAGATCTTCGAGGACGAGCTGGTCGACCTGGTGCCCCGCGAGTCCGCGGACGGCGACAGTTCCGTCGACGGCGACAGCTCGGCGGAATCAACCATCGCGCCTGCGTGATGTGCGTCAGCCGAGCCAGCCGCCGATTTCGGCGAGCAAGGCCGGATCGGCGTCGAGGCGCTCACCGTCGAGGGAGTCGACGGCGGCCACGCCCCGGATGCTGGACAGGCTGAGCACCAACCGGGCGGTCCGGACCTCGCTGAGCAGGACCGGCCCGAGCAGGACCGGCCAGCCGCGGTCGAAGGCGGCGTCGAGCAGCCGCCGCCGGGTGATGCCGGGCAGGATGTTCTCTTCCAGCGCCGGGGTTCGCAGCACCCCGGCCCGGCACAGGATCGCGATATTGCCGCGGCTGGTCTCCAGCGCCAGCTCCTGCCCGTCCGGGCCGGGCTCGGTGAACAGCGGCCAGCTGCCGTTCCGTTCCAGCCCGTCGAGCCAGTTCCGGTCGGCCCACTTGTGCCGCCAGCTGCCCTGGCGGCCGGCCCGGCAGTGCAGCGCCACCGGGCTCCACCGGACCGGCACGGCAGCCACCTCGATCTCGGCCCGGCGCAGGCCGGGCCCCCACCGCAGCCGCACCCGGTGCCGGCCGATGGCCTCGGACACCGCCTCGTCGAGCTGCCGGGCCAGCTCGGCGGGCAGCCCGCGCCGGTACAGCTCCAGGCACGAGGCCTGCAGCCGGGACAGGTGGTCGGCCAGCGCCACGATCCGGCCGTCCACCGCCAGCATGGTCTCGATCACCCCGTCCTCGGCCCGCACCACCGCCGGCGGCGGCAGCGGCCGGTCGCCGGCCACCGTGGCGCCGCCCAGCGCCAGCAGTGGGGTTGCCTTGACCAGGCATTCCTGCCATTCCTGTATCGGCACCGAGTCGGCGGTGATCCCGCCACCGACCCCGAGTTCCAGCCGATCGCCGGAGATCTCGAACGTCCGGATGGCCACGTTGAACTCGGCCCGGCCCGGCCGGCCGGCGCCGGAAGCCGCGGGCAGTGGGCTCAGGTAGCCGATCGCGCCGGTGAACACCCGGCGGCCGGCGTCCTCGAGGTCGGTGATCAGCTGCTGCGCGCGGATCTTCGGTGCCCCGGTGACCGACCCGGGCGGAAAGCAGGCCGCCAGCAGGTCGGCGTCGGTCGCGCCGGGAGCCAGCCGGCCGGTCACCTCCGAGACCAGGTGCCAGACGCCGGGCGCGGGCCGGACGCTGAGCAGGCTCGGGGTGCTGACGCTGCCGGGCCGGCAGACCCGGGACAGGTCGTTGCGCATCAGGTCAACGATCATCACATTCTCGGCGCGCTCCTTGGCCGACCGCGCCAGGTCATCGGCCGCCGCCTGATCGGCCGCCGCCTGATCGGCCGCCGCCTGATCGGCTGCCGGCGGGGTGGCAGGTGCCGGGCCGGGCGTGCCGCCGGTCGCCGCGCCGAGCCGGCGCCGGGTGCCCTTGATCGGGGCGGTGCGCACCCGGTCGTCCTCGCGGTGCAGGAACAGCTCCGGCGAGAAGCTGACCACGGTCCGGGCCGGCGTCCGCACGAAGGCGGCGTAGTCGGGCGCCAACCGGCTCAGGCCGGTCGCGAACAGCTCGACCGGCGAGCCGTCCAGCCGTGCGTGGAAGCGGGCGCAGATGTTGGCCTGGTACAGCTGGCCGGCCCGAATGGCGGCGATCGCCTGCTCCACGGCGGCCAGGTGGCGCTGCCGGGAGGTGCCCGTCAAGCCGCTGATCCGCGGCGGTTCGGCTGCCGGCGGTGGCGCGCTGCCGATCCGTTCGAGCACGCCGGCCTGCTCGGCCAGCTGCTCGGCCGGGACGCCGGCGATCGATTCCAGCCACCAGCCGCCGTCCGGGTCGCGGCGCAGCAGCTGCTCGAAGTAGCCGAACCAGGACGGCCCGGAGTAGCTCCACCAGCCGAACCAGCCGCCGCCGACCGCTGCGCTGCCCGGCCCGGCATCGGTCCGCTGCTCGCCGGTCGGCGCGCCGGTCAGCCTCGCGCCGGTCAGCTGGGCCGGCTCGCCGATCAGGGCCGGGTCGCTGACCTCGCGGACCGGGTTCCAACAGATCAGCGGAGCATCGTCGGCCCAGCACCCGGCCAGGCATACCAGCACGCTGGTGTCCAGTTCAGTGGCGCCGGCCAGCGCCCGCAGCAGGTCCCCGGGTGCCGCTCGCAGCTGCAGGCGGCGTGCGACCAGCTCAGCCAAGCCGGCCTTCATGGGTGTGCTTGCGGACCAGCGGCAGCGCCAGCAGGCCGAGCACCGTTCCGGCGAGCGCCGTCCACAGCCAGACCCGGTGACCGTGCTCGCCCAGCCAGGACCAGAACGGCAGTAGGACGAGGAAGGCCAGGCCGAACGCGGCGGTGCCGGCCAGCAGCACCCGGCGGGCGTCCACGGCCATCATCCGGGTGCCGGCGGCGTTGCTCGGGACCGGTGGCGGCACAGGAAGATCCGGTCCGTGCGGCAGGTCCGGAGCGGGCGGGCCGGCAATCGGAGATCGGGGCTTGCCAGTCCTGCTCACAATCGGCAGGCTACGCCACGCCGCAGGCCCGACGCGGTTTCGTCGCCGATCCCTGCAACACTGCCGTCATCCGAGCCCCATACCCAGGAAGAGCCCGACCCCAGGAGCAGCATGGCAACCGACATCGCAGAGGGCAGCACCCGTCCACGCTCCGGCCTGGACCGCTACTTCGCCATCACCGAGCGGGGCTCGACCGTCTCCCGGGAGGTTCGCGGCGGCCTGGTCACCTTCGTGACGATGGTCTACATCGTGGTGCTGAACCCGCTGATCATCGGCACCGTCAAGGACGCCGACGGCAAGTTCCTGGGCGGCGGCCAAGCACCGGCGCTGGCCGCGGTAGCCGCCGTGACGGCGCTGGTGGCCTGCGTGCTGACGATCGCGATGGGTGTGATCGGGCGCTATCCGTTCGCGCTGGCCACCGGGCTCGGGCTCAACGCCTTCGTGGCCTTCCAGGTGGCGACCCGGATGTCATGGCCGGCCGCGATGGGCATGGTGGTGATCGAGGGCCTGGTGATCACCGTGCTGGTGCTGACCGGTTTCCGGGTCGCGGTGTTCCGCGCCATCCCGGCTCAGCTCAAGAGCGCTATCGCCGTCGGAATCGGGCTGTTCATCGCGCTGATCGGCCTGGTCGACGCCGGCTTCGTCCGGCGTGGGGCGGGCACCCCGGTCGACATCGGCATCGCCGGGCACCTCAACGGCTGGCCGACCCTGGTGTTCGTGATCGGCGTGCTGCTGATCGCGGTGCTGATGGCTCGCAAGGTGCGCGGCGCGATCCTGATCGGCATCGCGGTCTCGACCGTGCTGGCAGTGATCATCGAGGCGGTCGGCGACATCGGCTCGCAGACCGAGGCGACCGGCACGGTGGTCAACCCCCGCGGATGGGCGCTGAACGTGCCGTCCTTCGAGGGCAAGGACTTCGGCGCGCCGGATCTCGGACTGCTCGGGCACTTCTCGCTCGGCGGCGGGTTCTCGGCCGTGGGCATCATCTCGGGCATCGTGATCGTGTTCTCACTGGTGCTGAGCGACTTCTTCGACGTGATGGGTACCACCATCGGGCTGGCCCAGGAGGCCGACCTGCTCGACGAGGACGGCCAGCTGCCCAACATCCAGCAGGTGCTGCTGATCGACGGGTTGGCCGCGGTGGCCGGTGGCGCCACCGGGGCGTCCTCGGCCACTACGTACGTCGAGTCGGCCGCCGGCATCGGCGACGGCGCCCGCACCGGTCTCGCCTCGGTGGTGACCGGACTGCTGTTCGCGGTCACGATCTTCCTGTCACCGCTGGCGCAGTTCGTGCCGTCCGAGGCGGCCGCTCCGGCGTTGGTGGTGGTCGGCGTCCTGATGATGCGCCAGGTCCGCAACATTGACTTCTACAGCCTCGAACTGGCGGTGCCGGCGTTCCTCACCATCGTGCTGATGCCGTTCACCTACTCGATCACCAACGGGGTGGGCGCCGGCTTCGTCAGCTACGTGGTGCTGCAGATCGCCGTCGGCAAGGCGCGGGTCGTGCACCCGCTGATGTGGGCGGTGGCGACGTTCTTCGCGATCTACTTCGCGATCGAACCGCTGAAATCGGCGTTCGGCATCGACTGAGCACCCGGCCTGCCTGCTGCGCCCCAGGCTGCTGATGCGCCCGGCCTGCCTGATGTGCCCGGGCGACCTGAGGCCTGCCCGACCTGAGGCTGCCCGAAGAACGCGTGAGCCGTCGGTGCCACCACTTACGTTTATTAGCTAGGCTAATAATGTGAGTGAGATGCCGCCGAATCATGCCGAGCTCGCCTCCGCACTGCGGCTGTCGTTGCTTCGTGCCGCTCGCCGGCTGCGCGCCCAGCGGGTGAACACCACGGCCACGCTGTCCCAGCTGTCAGCGCTGGCCACCGTCTGCAAGTCCGGGCCGTTGAGCGCGGGCGAGATCGCTGCCATCGAACGGGTCCAGCCGCCGTCGATGACCAAGATCCTGGCGTCTTTGGAGCACTCGGGCTGGATCGAGCGCTCTTCGCACCCCGAAGACCGGCGGCAGTCGATCATTGCCGTCACCCCGGCCGGCCGGGAGCTGCTGACCGAGGAGACCCGGGCCCGGGACGAGTGGCTGGCCAAGCGGCTGGTCGAATTCTCGGCCGAGGACCTGCGCAAGCTCGGTGAGGCGGTCGACGTCCTGGACAGGCTGGGCTCGGAGTGACGGCGCTGCGCGTTCCCGGCGCCGCCCCCGACGAGCCGGCAGCCAACGATGACGCAGCCAAGACCGCACGAGCTACCGCCGACGAGCCGGCCGCCGAGGCCGTACCAGCCGCCGCCGACGAACCGGCCGCCGCCGAGGCCATCCAAGCCGCCGCCGACGAGCCGGCGGCCGAGATCGGCCTGGCCCCCGTAGGTACCGCACGCTCGGATGCGACGGCGGTCCCGGCGACCCCCGCCGCGGCCGGCCGCTGGCCCAGCCCGCTGCGGTCGCTGGCGGTCCGCAACTACCGGTTGTACTTCACCGGCCAGGTGATCTCGCTGACCGGCACCTGGGCGCAATGGATCGCCCAGGACTGGCTGGTGCTGCAGCTGACCAACTCGGGCACGGTGCTGGGCATCGTGACCGCGCTGCAGTTCGCCCCGGCCCTGCTGCTCTCGCTCTACGGCGGCGCGCTGGCCGACCGGGGCGACAAGCGCAAACTGATGCTCGCCACCCAGACCGGGTTGGGGCTCGCCGCGCTGGTGCTGGGGGTGCTCGACCTCAGCGGCGTGGTCGCGCTCTGGCACGTCCTGGTGCTGGCCGCGATCGTGGGGGTGTTCTCCGCGCTCGATAGCCCGATCCGGCAGTCCTTCGCGGTGGAGATGGTGGGGCCTGCCGACCTGCCGAACGCGGTGGCGCTGAACTCCACCAGCTTCAACCTGGCCAGGATCGTCGGCCCGGCGATCGCCGGCCTGGTGATCTCCGCCTTCGGTACCGGCTGGGCGTTCCTGGGCAACGCCGCGTCGTCCATCGCGGTGCTCGCCGGCCTGTGGCTGATGCGCTCGGCCGATTTGTTCGTCAGCGAGCCGGTGCAACGCCAGTCCGGCCAGTACCGGGCGGCGGTCCGCTACGTGAGCAGGCGATCAGACCTGATGCTGCCGATGCTGCTGATGTTCATCGTCGGCACCTTCGGGATGAACTACCAGATCAGCATCGCCCTGGTCGCCAAGCAGGTCTTCCATCGCGGTGCCGACTCCTACGGGCTGCTGTCGACGATGCTGGCGATCGGGGCCACGCTCGGGGCGCTGGCCGCCACCACCCGGCGCACCCGGCCGACCCGGCTGTTCCTGATCGGGGCGGCGCTGGCCTTCAGCCTCGCCGAGATGCTGGCAGGGCTGATGCCGAGCTTCGGGCTCACGGCGGTGGCACTGATTCCGGCCGGCTTCACCATGATCACGATGGCCCAGTCGGCCAACGCGACGGTTCAGCTGGGCGTCGAGCCGACCATGCGCGGCCGGGTGATGGGCCTCTACGTCCTGTGTTTCATGGGCGGTACGCCGATCGGCGCGCCGATCGTCGGCTGGGTCGCCGAGGTGTTCGGCCCGCGCTGGGGGATGCTCGGCGGCGGGCTGATCTGCCTGGTGGCCACCCTGCTGGTCGCCGGGTACCTGTCCCGGCACCGCCATGTCGGAGCCGGGCAGCTGAAGGATCGGCTGCGAACGCCGCCCCCGTTCCTCGGATGAGCGGCCCTTGAGCGGGCCTGCCGGCGGCGGCGTGCTGATCGAGGATCCCGCCGATCCCAGGCTGGCCGACTTCCGGGATCTGATGCGGGCCGACCGGGTGCCCCAGCGCGGCGTGGTCATCGCCGAGGGCGTCAACGTGGTGCAGCGGCTGGCCCGCTCGCCGTACCGGATCCGGGCGGTGGTGGGCGTGCCGGCCAAGCTGGAGGCGCTGGCGCCGGTGCTGGCCGGCCTCGCCGCCCCGGTCTACGAACTCGACAAGTGGACGCTGTCGGACCTGGTCGGCTTCCGGGTGACCCGGGGTGTGCTGGCGGCGGCGGACCGGCCCCCGCCGGTGGCCGCCGAGTCGCTGATCGCGGCCGGCAACCGGTTCGTGGTGCTGGAGTCGATCAACGACTACGAGAACCTGGGAGCGGTGTTTCGCAACTGCGCCGCGTTCGGCGTCGACGCCGTGCTGCTGGACCCGCGGTGCGCCGACCCGCTGTACCGGCGCAGCGTCCGGGTCTCGATGGGTCATGTCTTCGGTGTCGGCTTCGCCGTGCTGGAACAACCGTGGCCGGCGTCGCTGGACCTGCTGCGCGAGGCCGGCGTGCGATTGCTGGCGATGACGCCGCGGCCGGCCGCCACCGCGCTGGCCGGCCTCGAGCCGCCGCCCCGCTGGGCGCTGCTGCTGGGTGCCGAAGGCCCGGGGCTCTCCGACGCGGCCCTGGCCGCCGCCGACGAGTGGGTCCGGATCCCGATGGCCGACGGGGTGGACTCGCTCAACGTCGCGACGGCCGGCGCGGTGGCGCTGGCCCACCTGACCGGCTGACTACCGATCAGGCGGGCCGGACAGCTTCGCCGTCAGCACCAGGTATCGCCACAGTAAGGCTCGACATAGGCGTTGGTAGAGAGGGTTTCGGTTGCTTGGCCTTGGGTGAGGGTGACCGACATCAGGATCTGCTTGCTCCCGCGCCCAACGATCAGTTGGCAGTAGTTCGAGTTCGACGTGCATCCCTCGTTGATGTTGGGCACGTAGACCGCCGGTACCGCCCAGCTGTACGTCGATGAACCCGTTTCGTACAGCACCGCGAAGTTGATGACAACTGGGCCGCTGGATGAGCCACCTACGCAGGGGGAGGCGTAATAGTTGGGGCCTCCGGTCATCCCACAGGCGAGCCACTCTCCGCCTAGTGCCGAGGAGGTAGTGGCGGTAGGCACCATCAAACCCAGCGTGGCCGCCAGGGTGGCAAGCAAGACCAGCAGCTTTCGCACCATGTGAAGCTCCTATTCCGAGAGAACTGTTGGGGGGAATACGAGATTTACCCCGTTCTGGACGTCTTGTCCAGAGTCGGCATGAAACCCCGTGCCATGCCGCTGCCACCTACGGCCTCGGCTCCGCTCCGCCGGGCGCAAGGGGTCGTTCGTTTCCTGTTGAGGCGTAAGGGCATTGTGTTGACACCCGGCAGGCAGCCGAGTACGGCTAGTGAGGCCTACTCGTTCCTTGGGGGTCTGAAAGTGAATTCTCGTCTGCTCACGGCATCGGTGGCGGTCGCGTCGATGACCGCCGCCGCACTCGTCACGACCGGCTCGTCGGCGGCCGCCAAATCCTCCGACCGGCCCACCTATCGCAAGATGCCGGTGGCCACCGGCAGTGGCGGGGCGGTTGCCTCGGCCGAATTCAACGCGAGCAAGGCCGGTATCCAGATCCTGAAGTCCGGCGGCAACGCCATCGACGCCGCGGTCGCGGTGGCCAGCACCCTCGGGGTGACCGAGCCGTTCGTGGCCGGTCCCGGCGGCGGCGGGTTCATGATGATCTACCTGGCCCGGACCAAGCAGGTCATCACCATCGACGGGCGCGAGATGTGCCCGGCGGCCTGCACCCCCAACCTGTTCATCGACCCGAGCACCGGCCAGCCGTACCCGTTCCAGGACGCCCGCATCTCAGGCCTGTCCGTCGGCGTGCCGGGCATGGTCGCCACCTGGGCCAAGGCAGTCGAGCTGTACGGCAAGAAGAGCCTGCGTACCGACCTCAAGCCCGCCATCGAGGTGGCCAAGCACGGCTTCGCGGTCACCCGGGACTTCAACGAGCAGGAGCAGAAGGCGCTGTCGGCCCTGCAGACCTTCACCAGCAGCCGCGAGCTGTTCCTCACCAAGAGCGGCCAGCCGCTGCCGGTCGGCTCCCGGTTCCGCAACCCGGACCTGGCCCGCACCTACCAGAAGCTGGCCAGCGAAGGCGCGGACTACCTCTACGGCGGCAAGCTGGGTGCCGAGATCGCCCGTACCGTGCAGCACCCGCCGGTGTACTCCGGCACCCCGCTCACCGTCCGGCCGGGCATCATGACGGCCCGCGACGTCGCCAACTACACCGCCAAGCTGCGCACGCCGACCCATGTCACCTACCGCGGCCTGGACGTCTACGGGATGGCCCCGCCGTCCAGCGGTGGGATCACCACCGGTGAGGCGCTGAACATCCTCAGCCGCTGGGACCTGTCCGCCGAGTCGCGTACGCAGGCGCTGTTCCATTACCTGGAGGCGTCCCGGCTGGCCTTCGCCGACCGCAACGCCTACATCGGCGATGCCGACTACGAACCCGTTCCGCAGGCCGGCCTGCTGGACCCGGCGTACGCGGCCACCCGCAGCTGCCTGATCGGCGACACCGCGCTGACCTCGCCGGCCGCGCCGGGCAAGCCGTTCCCGCCCTACACCGGCTGCTCGGCACCGACCGCCGCGCAGAACCCGGTGCACGAGGGCACCCAGACCAACCACCTGGTGACCGCCGACAAGTGGGGCAACGTCGTCAGCTACACCAACACCATCGAGCAGCTGGCCGGCAGCGGCATCACGGTGCCCAACCGCGGCTTCCTGCTGAACAACGAGATGACGGACTTCGACTTCGCCCCGTCGGCACCCGGCGTGTACGACCCGAACCTGCCCGCGCCGGGCAAGCGGCCGCGCTCGAGCATGAACCCGACCATCGTGTTCAAGGACGGCGCGCCGTACTTCACCGTCGGCTCGCCGGGCGGCGCGACCATCATCACCACCGTGCTGCAGATCCTCGTCAACCGGATCGACTTCGGGATGAGCCTGCCGCAGGCGATCGCCGCGCCGCGGGCCAGCCAGCGCAACGGCGCGCTGACCGATGCCGAGCCGGCCTTCCTGGCCACCCCGGAGGCGAGTGCGCTGACCGCGACGTACAACGAGCAGTTCCGGCAGCAGACCGGGCCGGTGCTGCCACGCGATCAGTACATCGGTAACGCCACCGGCATCCAGTTCCTGGCCGGCAACCGGTTCCAGGCGGCGGCCGAGCCGGTGCGGCTGGGCGGCGGCAGCGCGCTGGTCGTCAACCCGTCGAAATAGGCGATAGCTGGATGCGTGGCATTTCTAGATCGGTGACGGTATTGCCACGCATCGCAGCCGGATTTAAAATTCCCTCTCCCTTATCTGACCCGTGAGGAGTCACCATGACGGCCGCAGCCCAGAAACACTCAATCGGCACCACCCTCGATGCGATCCTGGGGCGCCTCAGCTATGACGAGGAATTCGCCAAGTCGCTGGGGCAGAATGCGAGCGCAGTACTCGATGACGCCGGCCTGCTGATGGAGAAGGAATCCATCGAGCAGTTCATGAAGGCCGAGCCGCAGCGCTTCGACCTGATCTGTGACCGGCTGGCCGAGCTGATCAGCCCCGACACCCTGGCCAACATCACCGCGCCGACCTGCGCCTGACGGACCGGTGCCCGGCGGGCGATCGACACGCCTGACCTGTCGGCGTCCGAGAGCCCGCCAGGCACCCAGCTCAGAAGGCCCGGATCTCCGAAGCGCGCGCCGAGTTCCGAGGAGTCCGTGACGATGGCACGGGTAGCGCTCGTCAATCTGGCCAGCATGCCGATGCCAGGCAACGAACCGATCTTTCCTATCGGCGCCAGGTGCGTGCAGGCCGCACTGCAGCAGGCGGGCCATGACACCTGCCTGCTGGACTTCGTCGAAACTCCCGAGGCCTTCACCGACCTGAGCTGGGCCGCGCGGGGATGGGATGTCATCGGCTTCTCGATCCGCAACATCGATCCGATCGACTTGGCATGCGATGGCTTCGTGCCGCACTACGAGGCGTTCGTCGACCGGGTGCGCCGGGCAGCCGGACAGCCCGCACCGCTGCTGGTCGGCGGCGGCCCCGGCTACAGCCTGTTCGGCGACGCGCTGCTGAGCCGGCTCGGTCTCGATGTGGGCGTGGTCGGACCAGGTGAGCAGTCGATGCTCGAGATCGCCGCGCAGCCCGATCTCTACCGGCGCCATGCCGGCAACCTCAAGGGCGGTCGATACCCGGGTTTCCTGACCGAGGCCATCGAACACCCCACGTCCCTGATGCAGGCCTACGCGCAGGCGGCGTCGGCGATGATCGGAGTCGAGACCAAGCGCAAGACCTGTTACCAGGGTTGCGTCTACTGCCCGTACGCCTTCGTCAGCGGCGACAACCAGGGCGACTTCAAGCCGCTGGCACTGCTGGAGCAGGAAGTGCGCGGCATCTACCAGGCGGGAGTCCGCCGGGTCTTCTTCACCGACGCGATCTTCAACAGCGAGATCCGTTTCGCCAAGCAGGTGGTCGGCCTGCTGGCCGAACTCGCCCTGCCGGGCTTGACCTGGTCCGGCTACTTCGCTCCCAAACCCTTCGACGACGAGTTCGCCGGGATGCTCGCCGCCAGCAATCTCGAGATGGTGCTGCTGTCCCCCGACAGCCTCGACGTCGCCATGATGGGCCGGCTGGGCAAGCGTTTCGACACCCGTCACGTCACACGGTTCATCGAGCGCTGTCGCAGGCATGGGTTGGAGATGCGCCTCAGCGTGGTCTTCGGCGGCCCGGGCGAGACCGAAGCGAGTGTGCGCGCCACCGCCGAGTACGCCAACGCCTACCTGCGTCCGGAGGATCTGGTGCTCAACGTCGGGTTCCGGGTGCTGCCGGCCACCGGGCTGGCCCGCCAGCTCGGCCTACCCGACCAGCACCTGGTCGAGCCGACGTTCTACCCCCTCGACCCCGAGATCTTCTCCTGGATCATCAAGCACTTCGACAGCCGGTTCATGCCCCACAAGCGCCTGCTCCACCTGATGGTGGACAACATCGCCAGCAAGAAGATGATCAAGGTGCCGCACGGGCCGGGCATGGCGGCCGAGCAGGCGACTAGCCTCCCCTACCTGGCACTGACCCGGCGTCCCGCACATGATTAGGACTGCCGTGGCGCCGGCCCCGCCCGGTACGGACCGCGGGCCGCAAGCCCTCGGCCCGGCAGACGCTGCTGAGGTGCTGAGCCTGGTGGCGGACCGGCGCTTCACCCCCGAGGTGCTGGCCCGCGAACTCGGCGATCCCGGCCACTACCGGTGGTTCGGGCTGCGCCGCCCCGACGGCTGCCTGGCCGCCGTGCATCGAGCGCTGCGGTGGGGTGATTACCTCTTCCTCAAGGGCGTCTTCGTCGATCCTGACCAGCTCGGCGGGGACGCAGCGCTGCGCCTCGCCTTCGCCCTGCGCGAGGTTGCGCGAGGCGAGCAGGTGCGCGGGATCGCGGCCTGGGTCTCGGAGAGTAGCCAGGCCCAACTCGCACTTGCCCGGCGCCTGCGGCTCGAGCCGACCGAACCCCCGTTGCACCTCTACACGATGCCGTTCGCCGGCTTCACCGGCGCCGTTTCGACGCCGCCGCCGAACCCCGCCCAGGCCACCCGTGAGGTGGAAGAGATCCTCGCCCGTCACCACGCCGGGCGGGACGAGGACTTCCTGGTTCCGGACCTGCTGACCCGTCCCGACTCGCTCGCCGGCCCCGCCGCCCTCGATGGCCGGGAGATCCGGCGCGCCGTGGCCGACCGGGACCGGCTGCTGCTGAGCAGCCTGCCCTGCGCGGACGCCGACGAACTGGTCGCGCTGCTGGCCGAGCTGGCGCCGGCAGCCGCCGCGCTCGGGTTGTCGGCGGTCGAGCTCCCCGTCCCGGCAGCGGCCATTCCGCTCGCGCTGTGGCTGGCCGGTCG
>DASZEI010000209.1:0-14977 GCA_035940975.1 Jatrophihabitans sp.
CAGTTCCACCTGCTGCCGCTTCATCGATCGGCCACCGTCCGCACGAGTTCGACCAGGCGCGGATCGAAGGCATCGCGCCAGGCCGTGTAATTGTGCACGTCGCGCAGCTCGGCGAATTCGACCGGGTAGCCGAGCCGGCGCAGCGCCGAGGCCATCGCCTGATTGTTGGCCAGGTTCTCCTCGATGATCCCGCAGGTCATGCTCACCGGGATCGGGCGTGGAGCGGCCACCGCCTGGACCACCTCCCGGACGAACCTGGTGACCGGCCCGAACCGGCTGAACCGGCGCTCGTGCGCGTCCACCTCCAGGTCGAAGAAGCTGCCCGACTGCAGGAACATGCCGTCCAGGGCGTCCGGGGACAGCCGGTGGACGTGCAGCATGGCCAGCGCGCCCAGGCTGGCGCCGGCGCCGATCCGGACGCTGCTCGGCGCCTGCTCGGCCAGTGCCGGCAGCACCTCGCCGACCAGCGTCCGGGCGTAGGCCGGGTTCACCGCGTACCACCGGTTGCGGTCCCCCGGCGCCAGCATCGCCACCCGCAGCGGCGGCAGCCGGCCGGCCTCGACCATCGCCCCGGTGAACGTGGTCAGTCCGGCCAGCGAGTCGTACTCCGGCCCGTCGTGGGCGATCAGCAGCGGTGCCGGCTGCTCATGGTCCAGCGCCTCCGGCGACCACAGCAGGCCGCGGATCGTGCTGCCCAGTTCGCGGCTGGCGATCGCGAGCTCGGTGACCCGCGCCGGCGCCACCGGCAGCCCGAGCCACTGCGGCCGGCGGTAGCCCGGGAACTCGATCACCGACTTGTCGCCGAAGGCCCCGGCCACCCGCAGCGGGTTGGCCGGATCGGGAATCATCTCGCGGCCCTCGTTGGGGTGGCGCAGTTCGAGCAGGTACTCCATCCGGTCCACCGCCGGGCGCGCTACCCGCAGGCTCCACCAGCCCCGCCGGTAGCCGAAGTCCAGCTGGTCTCCCGGAATCCGGATGTCCTGGGACAGCCGGACCCCCCGCAGCCGGCCATGCTGATCCCGCAGCCGCAGCGTGACGCCTGAAGCGTCGACGACCGGGCCGGCCGAGCTGGCAGTGGTGGCGGTAACAGTCATCACTCCGCTGACCCTAGCGCCGGGTGCGGCAGACGGCATGGGCGCCAGGGCCCAGTCGCCGGCTCGACCTGAACCGCCGAACTCTGACAAGCTGTAACGCGGGACCGGGGCGTGGTGCGGAACCGGTTCGACGAGCAGGGAGGTGCGTGACATGGGTGACGACGTCGACAGGGTCGAGTTCACCCGGCAGGACCGGCAGTGCTACCGGGAGAAGGTCCGGCGCTGCCTCGACGTCTTCGCCCGGATGCTGACCGAGTCGAAGTTCGACTTCGAACGTCCGATGACCGGCCTGGAGATCGAGTTCAACCTGATCGGAGCCGGTCACGACCCGGCGATGCGCAACGCGGCGGTGCTGCAGGCGATCGCCAACCCCGACTTCCAGACCGAGCTGGGCCAGTTCAACATCGAGATCAACGTCCCGCCGCGGGAACTGGCCGGCGAGTCGTTGCGCGAGCTGGAAACTGTGCTGCGGGCCAGCCTCAACGACGCCGAGGAGCGTTCGCGCAGCCAAGGCGCGCACATCGTGATGATCGGCATCCTGCCGACGCTGACCGCCGCCGACCTGACGTCGGATTCGCTGAGCGCCAATGCCCGCTACGCGCTGCTGAACCAGCAGATCTTCGCCGCCCGTGGGGAGGACCTGCACATCGCCATCGATGGCCCGGAGCGGCTGTCCACCTACGCCGACACCATCGCACCGGAGGCTGCCTGCACCAGCGTCCAGTTCCACCTGCAGGTCAGCCCGCAGGCCTATGCCAGCAACTGGAACGGCGCCCAGAGCATCGCCGGCATCCAGCTGGCGCTGGGGGCCAACTCGCCTTTCCTGTTCAGCAAGGAGCTCTGGCGCGAGACCCGGATCGCGCTGTTCGAGCAGGCCACCGACACCCGTCCGGCCGAGCTGAAGTCCCAAGGCGTGCGCCCCCGGGTCTGGTTCGGCGAGCGCTGGATCAACTCGATCTTCGACCAGTTCGAGGAGAACGTCACCTACTTCCCGGCGCTGCTGCCGATCTGCGAGGACGAGGAACCGGCCGAGGTGCTGGCCCGCGGCGACACCCCGCGGCTGCAGGAGCTGAGGATGCACAACGGCACCGTCTACCGGTGGAACCGGCCGGTCTATGACGTCTTCCGGGGCAAGCCGCACCTGCGGGTGGAGAACCGGGTGCTGCCGGCCGGACCGACCGTGGTCGACGTCCTGGCCAACGGCGCCTTCTACTACGGCCTGCTGCGGGTGCTGGCCGAGGAGGACCGCCCGATCTGGACGAGGATGTCCTTCGCCGCCGCCGAGGACAACTTCTACGCCGGCGCCCGGCACGGCATCAACGCCCACATCTACTGGCCGGGGCTCGGTGAGGTGCCGGCCACCGAGCTGGTGCTGCGCAGGCTGTTGCCGATGGCCTACGAGGGCCTGGACCGCTGGGGCGTGCACCCCGCGGTGCGGGACCGGCTGCTGGCCATCATCGAGCAGCGCTGCACCAGCCATGTCAACGGAGCCGAGTGGCAGGCCCAGACCTTCCACCGGATCGACGACGACAAGCGGCCGCTGGATCGCCGCGATTCGCTGCGCGAGATGCTCGGACGCTACGTCGAGCACATGCACAGCAACGAGCCGGTGCACACCTGGCCGATCTGAGCGCCGCCGGGCACCGAAGCGGTGCCGCGATGGGGAAACGCCAGCGTGCTGCTTTGCAAACGCCTGCGGTCTGAGTAGGTTCGCAAGCAAGGCTCAACCGGCAGCCTGGTTCGGGTGCGCTGACGCGACGTCCACATGGGCCGGTTACCGGTTCGTCCAGTGCTGCCTTGCTCCCCTCCCACCCGGACCAGATCCGGCTGCCCGCCATGCCCCGGCTGGCGGCGTCCAGGAGAGGTCAGCACAGTGCTTCGACTCGATGTGAACTTCTTCGACTACACGATCCTGGCGATCTACTTCATCCTGGTCGTGGGGATCGGGGTGATGGCCAGGCGGGCGGTCGCCACCAGCGAGGACTTCCTGCTGTCGGGCCGGTCGCTGCCGGCCTGGGTCACCGGGCTCGCCTTCATCTCGGCCAACCTGGGCGCCATCGAGATTCTCGGCATGGCCGCCAACGGCGCCCAGTACGGCATGTCGACGCTGCACTTCTACTGGATCGGCGCCGTGCCGGCGATGGTGTTCCTCGGCGTCGTGATGATGCCGTTCTACTACGGCTCCCGGGTTCGTACGGTTCCGGAATTCCTGTTGCGGCGGTTCAATCCCGCCACCCACCTGTTCAACGCGGGCAGCTTCGCGGCCGCCGCGGTGCTGACCGCCGGGGTCAACCTCTATGCCCTGGCACTGGTGATCAACGCCCTGATCGGCTGGCCGATCTGGTTCTCGATCATGATCTCGGCGCTGTTCGTGCTCGCCTACATCACGCTGGGCGGGCTGTCCGGCGCGATCTACAACGAGGTGCTGCAGTTCTTCGTCATCGTCGCGGGCCTGATCCCGCTGGTGATCATCGGCCTGCACAACGTCGGCGGCTACAACGGGTTGAAGGAGAAGGTCACCCACACCGCGCTGGGACCGAACTCGTTCTCCACCTGGTCAGGAACCAACGTGGGGCACTGGACCAACCCGCTCGGTGACTGGATCGGCATCGTGATGGGTCTGGGATTCGTGCTGTCGTTCGGGTACTGGACGACCAACTTCGCCGAGGTGCAGCGCGCGCTGTCGGCCAAGGACCTGTCCGCCGCCCAGCGCACCCCGCTGATCGGCGCGTTCCCGAAGATCTTCATCCCGGCGCTGACCATCCTGCCCGGCCTGATCGCCCTGGTGCTGATTCCCAACCTGGGCAAGACCGAAGACCTGACCTACAACGACGCGATCCCGTTGCTGATGAACCGGTTCCTGCCCAACGGCACGCTCGGAGTCGCGCTGGCCGGCCTGCTCGCGGCCTTCATGGCGGGCATGGCAGCCAACGTCAGCTCGTTCAACACCGTGTTCACCTATGACATCTGGCAGACCTACATCGTCAAGGGCCGCCGCGACAGCTACTACCTGCAGGTCGGCCGGGTGGTCACCGTACTCGGCATCCTGGTAGGCATCGGAACGGCTTTCATCGCCAGCGGCTACAGCAACATCATGAACTACATCCAGTTGCTGTTCTCCTACTTCAACGCGCCGCTGTTCGCGACCTTCATCATCGCCATGTTCTGGAAGCGCACCACCCCCTGGGCCGGTTTCTTCGGGCTGCTGGCGGGCACCCTCGGCGCCGGCGTGATGCACTTCGCCGGCTACCACATCGCCTACTTCTACCCCGGTGGCGTCTTCGACCCGACCCACTCGACGATCAACGCGCAGATGCTGAACTTCTACGGCGCGATCACCGCGTTCGTGGCCGACCTGGTCGTCACGGTGGCTGTCACCCTGGTCACCCGGCCGAAACCGGTGCACGAACTGGCCGGCCTGGTCTGGGGCGTGCACGACCCGAACGCACCCGATCCGGACTCGGTCCCCAAACCCCTCTGGTGGGCCTCACCGAAGCTGCTGGCCGCGGTCGCGATCGGCATCGTCATCGTCCTGTCCATCATCTTCGCCTGAGAGGCAGCCATGTCCGAACCCCATTCAGGTGCCACCTCAGCCAACCAGGCGTCCACGGCCGATCCGGACGTTCCGCAGTCCGCGGCGGCCAAGCTCTTCGACATCCGGCTGCTGATCGGCGGCTTGTTCACCGTGTACGGGCTGATGCTCACCGTCGCCGGATTCTTCACCTCCGACGCCGCCCGGAAGAAGGCCGACGGGATCAACATCAACCTGTGGCTCGGCCTCGGGATGCTGGTGCTGGGGCTGCTGTTCCTGCTGTGGCGCCAGCTGAGCCCGCTGCGGATCGAGCCGCATCCGGTCGAGCCGGGCGGGGTCGAGCCGTACGGAATCGAGCGGCACACGGGGGGTCGTCCGTGACCGGGCCGGCCGCGGTGATCGTGGCCGGCGTCGACGGCTCGGACACCAGCCGGGACGCGTTGCGCTGGGCGCTGAGCCAGGCCGCGTTGACCGGTGCGGAGCTGCGCGCGGTGTCCAGCTGGCGCTGGCCCAACTACCTGACCCGGATCCCACCGGGGGTCGACCTGGCCAAGGAGACCGGCGAGGTTCTCGATGAGGTCGTCGACGGCGTGCTGGCCGAGAGCCCGCGGGCGGCCGGCGTGGTGACGGTGACCAGGCATGTCGTGGAAGGCCCGGCCGGGCCCGCCCTGCTGATCCATTCCGACAACGCCACGCTCCTGGTGGTCGGCGCCCGGGGCCGGGCCGCGTTCCCCGGGATGCTGCTCGGTTCGGTAGCCGAGTACTGCGTCCGGGAGGCAAGCTGCCCGGTGGTGGTGGTGCGCGCGGCCGATCCGCCCCTCAGCTCCGCGCCCGCAGCCGAGCTGACCTAGCGGGTCGGCCGCTCGTCGCGTACCACCACTGCCGCGCCTGCCCGCAGCGCCGCCTCGTTCACGCCGTAGTGGTGCGCGCACCACAGCAGGGTGCCGCCGCCGCGCATCACGGTGGCCACCACGGCCCGTGCCGAGCAGCGGTCACAGCGGTCGGCCGCGGTCAGCGTGAAACCGCCCCGTTGTGCGAGGTAAGTTCTCATCTCGTGCCTCCTGGCTGGCATAACGGGGATTCGGATCGGCGCACCGCGACGGATTGCTTGTCTTAAAGAATCGGCTTGTCTCAACAGGGCATTAGCACTCCGCTCAAGTCGGATCCGGTGCCAGCCGGACCACCATCTTGCCGGTGTTGGCGCCGCGCAGCATGCCGATGAAGGCCGGTACCGCCTGATCCAGGCCCTGCACGACGGTCTCGCGCACCACCAGCTGCCCCGACTTCAGCCACCCGGTGACCGCCTCGCGGAACTCCGGCCGCAGGTGGCCGTGGTCGGTGACCAGGAACCCGCGCAGGGTCAGCCGCTTGCCGATCGCCAGCGCCAGGTTGAACGGGCCGAGCGGCCGCTCGGTGCTGTTGTAGAGCGAGATGGCGCCGCACAGCGCCACCCTGCCGTGCACCGTCAACGAATCGAGCGCGGCCTCCAGGTGCTCGCCCGCGACGTTGTCGAAGTAGACGTCGATTCCCTCCGGGGCGGCCTGCCGCAGCTGGTCGCGGACCGGTCCGTCGTGGTAGTCGAAGGCCGCGTCGAAGCCCAACTCCTCGGTCAGGAAGCGCACCTTGGCGGCCGATCCGGCGCTGCCGACCACCCGGGAGGCGCCGCGCAGCCGGGCGAACTGGCCGACCAGGCTGCCCACCGCACCGGCCGCGCCCGACACGAACACCGACTCGCCCGGCCGGAACCCGGCGACCTCGAACAACCCGGCGTAGGCCGTCAGGCCGGGCATCCCGAGCACGCCGAGATAGCTCGAGGACGACAGCCCCGCCACCGGTTCCACCCGTTCGGCCTGCCGGGCCGGTACCAGCGCGTACTCCCGCCAGCCGAGACCGTGCACGACCAGACTGCCGGCCGGCAGCTCGTCGACCTGCGAGGCGACCACCTCGCCGACCGCGCCGCCGTCGGCCGGTTGATCGAGTTGCCAGGGCGGCGCGTAGGAAGGCACGTCGTTCATCCGGCCGCGCATGTAGGGATCGACCGACATCACCAGGTTGCGCACCAGCAACTGGTCCGGGCCCGGATCGGCGAGTTCGGTGCTCACCATCCTGAAATCGGACGCGACCGGCTCACCGCGCGGGCGGGCTGCCAACCGGATCTCGGTCGAGCGAGTAGCCACTGTCATCGCCTCCTCAAACTGCACGAGAGCACCAGCATGCCGCACGACGGGTGGTCGGCGCGGCGAGGTCAGCAGCGGCGAGGCGGTTCGGACCCGGTACAGGTGAGTCTAGGAAGCAGCGCGGTGGCCGGTTATCGCGTGCTTGCCTGATAGCCGGCCGGACGGGCAGATCTCATCGCCCACAACGCCGGCTCAGGGCAATAAACCGATCAGTTGCCCGCTCGCTGCGTGGCACGCTGAGGACCACGTGAGTTCGCCGACCCAGAGGAGCCTATGGTGTTTCCCGCTGCCAAAATACGTCGCGCGCCGGGGCGGCTCGCCGCCGGTTCGCTGATCCTGCACTCCGGCCAGGTCAAGCTCAAGGGCGATGCCATGTTCGCCCAAGGCGTGCACGCCGTGTTCTGCGGAACCTATCCGGCGTTCAAGTCCGTTCCGCCGGCGGTGCTGCTCAAGACCCTGGCGTTCATCGAGATCACGGTGGGAAGCCTGCTGCTGCTGCCGCTGGTCGGCGCCCGGCTCGCGGGGATGCTGCTGACCGGCTACTCGCTGACGCTGCTGGGCATGTACGTGCGCACCCCCGGCTTGCACGACGAGCGGTTGCTGCCGACGCTGGCAGGCACCGCGTTCGCCAAGGATGCCTGGCTGACCGCGATCGGCACCTCACTGGTGCTCGACGGCGCCACCTCGAAGAAGCACTGACCGAGCCGGCGTGGCCTCGGTCGCCGGCCGCCTACTTCACCGCGACGAGGTCGACCACGAACACGATGGGCGCGTTCGGGGGGATGCTGCGGTCCGGGGTGCCGGCCCGGCCGTACCCCAGCGCGGCGGGCACGATGACGATCCGGCGACCGCCGACCTTCATCGGCTCGGTTCCCGGCGCGCCACCGATGCCGCGCGTCAATCCCGGCACGACCCCGCGCAGCGAGAAGCTGGTGGCCCCGCCGTGGTCCCAGGAAGCGACGAACTGCTTGCCGTCGGCGTAGCGGACGCCGACGTACTGGACGGTGACGGTGGACGTCGGCGTCGCCGCAGCCCCCGAACCGGTCACCACGTCCTTGACCGACAGGGCCGCCGGCGCGGTGGCCGACCTGGCGATCACCTTGGGCTTGGCGGTCAGGTCGGCAGCGCCCGTGAGGGTGACCCCGGCGAAGCTCACCTCGGCCGGCGCGCTCGAGGATGTCGAGGACGCCAGGATCGAGGGCGCGTCGGCCGGTGACGAGCCGCTGGAGCAGCCGGCCAGCAGCAGCCCGGCACCCAGTGCCACGGCCGCCGTCCGGGTACCGGTCATCACAGCCCTCGCCGTTTTGCCATCCCCACAGGGTAACGAGCCCGCCGGCTCACCCATCCAGGGTGCGGGCGGCCGCATCGGTCACCACGTCGCGCAGGCTGCCCCGCGCGGCGAACGAGCTGCGCTGCCGGTCGGCTCCGGTGCCGTGTGCGCGCAGCCGGGCGAGGCCCGCTGCCACCAGCTGCTCGTCGCCGCAGCGGCGCAGGGCGGGGCCGAGCTGCTCGATCAGCTCGTTCACCAGCTGCCAGCACCCGACCGGCGTGCCGGTGCGCGGGTCCACCAGCTCGCCCGTCAGGCCTGAGCGCGCCGCTCGCCAGGACGCGGCCCGCAACAGGGTGGTACGGACCGGCGGAGCCGGCTGGCCGGCCCGCCACCAGCCGGCTGCCGTGTCGACCAGGGCCCGAGCCAGCGCGGCCAGCAGCACCGCGTCCCGGACGTCGGTGCACACGTCGGGAACCCGGACCTCCACGGTCGGGTAGCGCGCCGACAGCCGGGCATCGAAATAGATCATGCCGTCATCGAAGGTGGTTCCCGACTGCAGCAGCTCGGCGATCGCCGCGTCGTAACCGGCCTCGGTGCCGAAGATCTCGGTCGGCCCGGCGGTCGGCCAGCGGCCCCAGAGCACGCTGCGAAAGCTCTGGTAGCCGGTGTCCTGGCCCTGCCAGAACGGCGAGTTCGCCGACATCGCGGTGAGCACCGGCAGCCAGCCCCGGATCCGGTCCAGCACCCCGACACCCTCGGCGCGGGAGTCGATCCCGACGTGCACGTGCTGGCCGCAGGCCAGCTGCTGGCGGGCCAGCAGGCCGTATTCCCGCGTCATCCGCTGGTAGCGGGGGGTGGCCGTCATGCTCGGACTGCTCTTCCACGGACTGGTCCCGATCGCGACGATGGTGCTGCCGCGGGCCTGGGCAGCCTCGGCCGCCGCGCCGCGCCGCCGCACCAGATCGGCGTGCAGGTCAGGCATCGAGGTGCCCGCGGTGGAGCCGATCTCGACCTGCTCCTGCTTGAACTCGTGCTCCACCGGCGGCTGGCTGCCGGGATCGGCGGGCGATGCCTCGGCGATCACCTCGTCCGCGACCGCCGCCGGCCGGTGCTGGCTGGTGTCGACGAGCAGCAGCTCCTCCTCGACACCGACGCTACGGATCTCCACCCGTCCCAGTCTGGCGCATCGCCTGCGGCGGCCACCGGCCGGTCACCGGCAACCCGGCCGTTACCCGGGGCGGGCGCCGGAATCGACCTGCGGGCGATAACCGCCGCGCAATGCGGCCACCGTCGAGGGCGGAGTGATCACCTCGGCCATGCCGGTCCGGGGTCGGGGCCGGGGATCGAGGTAGCCCTGCGGGGTCCAGCGATGGACGCTGTCGGCCAGCACCAGGTGCGGCTGGTCGTCCAGGGCGACGAAGCTCGCCTCCGGCAGCGCCGGCCAGCGCATCGGGTGCACCCGGCGGCGGTGGGTACCGCGCACGATCCGTTCCTGGTGCAGCTGGCGGTCCATCTCCTTGGCCAGCGGCAGGCCGCCCTGCTCGGGTCCCGGCTCACCGGACCCGCCCGGCTGCCCCACCCAGGCCGCGCGGAAGGCGTTGTAGTCCGCCCGGCGGCACAGCGCGCAGGGCCGGTGGCCGGCAGCGAGCGCCACCGCCTCGTCGTAGAAGTACAGCACCGTGAAATGGCCCGGCTTCCATTGCGCAAGCCGCCAGTCCCGGTACTGCAACCGGCAGATGATCCACAGGTCGCTGCGATGGAAGCGCACCACGTCGGTGCCCTCGTGCAGGATGCCGCGGTTACCGAGCCAGGCGCCGCGCTGCTCGATGGCCACGATGTCGCCCCAGGGGGTCACCCGGTTGCGCATCGGAGTCCGGCTGCCGGCCGGCGGATCAGGCTCAGGACGCGGGTTCATGCTGCTGGCGCTTCTCCCTGGTCGCGAGCCGGTCACAAGCCGTGATCCGGGCGTGGGCTGCTCAATGGTGCGCTATGGCACCCAGGTGGTCAATCATCGCCGGAGCAGCCGTCAGCTGCCGCTGCGGGTGCTGCCTTACCTGAGCTTGGGCACAGCAAAGGGAAGGGCCTCGGGCCGAAGTTCCCGTACCGTGTGCCCATGAGCGTGACCAGCACGATCGTGGAGCCGGTGCTGAACTTCTCCGGGCTGCCGGCCTACGCGCTCGTCGGTGGCCTGGCTTTCGGCGAGGCGGCCGTGTTCGTGGGATTCCTGCTGCCCGGCGAGACCGCGGTCATCATCGGCGGAGTGCTGGCCTACCGGCACTCGGTGTCGCTGACCGTCATGGCGATGGTCGTGGTGGCCGCGGCCATCCTCGGAGACAGCGTCGGCTATGAGGTCGGCAAGCGCTACGGTCCGCGGTTGCTGGGCAGCAAGATCTTCGCCAAGCACCAGGACGCGATCGCCGGCGGCCAGCGCAGCCTGCGCAATTACGGTGGCCGGGCGGTGTTCCTGGGACGGTTCACCGCGTTCCTGCGCGCGGTGATGCCGGGCATGGCCGGTGCCTCCCGGATGCCGTACCGCAAGTTCCTGCTGTTCAACGCCCTCGGCGGGCTCACCTGGGGACTCGGCTTCACGATGCTGGGCTACCTGGCCGGCGCCAGCTACCACAAGCTGGAGAACTACGCTGGCAAGGCCAGCCAGGCATTCCTGCTGGTGGTGATCCTCGCCATGGTGATCATCGGCGTGCGCCGGCACCGCGCCAAGGCGACGGTGCCCGCCGGAAGGGTGCCGGTCCACGAGACGACCTCGCCGGACTCCGCGGCGCAGCCGCAGGCCGACGGCTAGGCCGCGCCGCCTGGCTGGCCCGGCGTGCTGGGCTCTTTCGGCGTGCTGAGCTCCTTCGGCCTGCCGGACTCCTTCCGGGCGCTGGACTCCTTTCGGGCGCTGGACTCCTCCGGCTGGCCGGCCTCGCCGCCCTGACCGGCCTCGCCGCCCTGATCGGCCGGCTCATCAGACTCGGCCGGCTGGCCGGCCTCACCCGGCAGATCGGCCTCCCCCGGATGTGGCGGGCCGTCCGGCTCGTGGAACTCGACATCGACCGTCTCGAAGCCCTTGTGCTTCTCGGTACGCGGGTAGGAGGCGTAGGCCCGGCGGTCGCCCTCGGTCAGCCGGACGTTGTCGGTGAACGGGGTCAGCAGGCTGCGCGGCCACAGCTTGCGGGCCCGTACCACGCTGTACTCGGCGCACATCACGATCACCAGCGCGCCGAGGTAGATCCAGGCGAGCAGGCCCAGCACCAGTCCGAACACGCCGTAGGTGGCACTGGCGTTCTTGAGCTGGTGACCGACGTAGTAGGTGCCGAGCACCTGCAGCAGCTGCCAGCACACCGCCGCCGCCAGCGCGCCGTTGCGGACCTCCCTTGCCTTGATCTGCTCCGCGGTCATCAGCTGGAAGGCCACCACGAACAGCACCGCGTTCACCACGATCGACAGCAGCGTGCTCACCACCCTGGCCCCGACCCCCAGGTTGCTGCCGTAGGCGCTGGCGCTGGTGGTCAGCGCCGAGAGCACGGTGGTGGCCAGCACGCCGCTGCCCAGCAGCAAGAGCAGCAACAGGCTGATGCCCCGCGCCTTGAGCGGGCTCGGACGCGCGTTGCGTGGCACCGCCCACACCTTGTTCATCGCGTTCTGGCAGGCCTGGGCGACTCCGAGGCCGCCATAGAGGCTGCCGCCGATTCCGACCACCAGACCGAGCACCCTGCCGTGCAACGGGTCGATGTTGGTCCGCAACTGCTCGCCGATCACCGGGAACTGGCTGAGCGCGGAATTGAGCACCTGCAGCTGCAGGTGCTCGTTGCCGTGCAGCGCGTAGCCGAGCACCGTGACCAGCAGCAGCAACAACGGGAACAGCGAGACGAAGGCGTAGTAGGTGATCAGCGCGGCCAGTACGTTGCCCTGGTCGTCCATGAACTTGTACACCACCGCCAGCGGCAGGCCGGCCCACCGGTGCCGGCGTTGGAACCGGTCCAGCGCGGTCGTGATCCGGGATGCGGCCACCGGCAGGTCGTCAGCCACCGGCCGGCTCCTGCTCCGGCGCGGCGCGCGACGGCAGCCCGGCAGCGGCGGCCGCGGCGGCCAGCACCTGGCACAACATGGCCGGCGTCAGCCGTCCGGTGAAGGTGTTCTGCTGGCTGACGTGGTAGCAGCCGAACAGGCTCAGGTCCGCCCCGGAGTCGGTGGCCGGCAGCCGCACCACGGCGCCGTGGCCGAACACCGGCAGCGGCCGGGGCAACCGCCACGACGACGCGGCCAGCACCGGCAACAGCGCCTGCCAGCCGAAACCGCCCAGCACCACCACCGAGCGCAGCGTCGGCCGCAGCAGCTGCAGCTCGCGCGCCAGCCACGGCCGGCAGGTGTCCCGCTCGGCCGGGGTCGGCCGGTTCTCCGGCGGTGCGCAGCGAACGGGGGCGGTGATCCGGACCCCGCGCAGCCGCAGGCCGTCACCGGCGTGCACCGAGGTGGGCTGCGAGGCCAGGCCGACCTCGTGCAGCGCGGCATACAGCACGTCCCCCGACCGGTCGCCGGTGAACATCCGGCCGGTCCGGTTGCCGCCGTGCGCGGCCGGCGCCAGCCCGACGATCGCCATCGCCGCATCCGCCGGTCCGAAACCGGGCACCGGACGTCCCCAGTAGTCCCAGGTGCGGAAGGCGGCGCGCTTGACCTGCGCCACCTCCTCGCGCCACCGGACCAGCCGTGGACAGGCCCGGCAGTCGGTGACCGCGGCGTCGAGTTCAGCCAGTGACGAGACCCCCGCCGGGCCCTGGCTTGTCATCGATCGATCATAAGTGCGCCACGCCGGTGGCTGCCGACGGTGTCCGGCTATCCCGACGGAGACGGTGATAACCGGGCGCTAAGTGGCATATTTCCCGGCGAAGCGACACGCTGGTTGTCGAGCCACCTCCAATCCGAATGCTGTCACCGGCGCGAGGATCGACTGGTTCGGTGCGGCAGCCAGGTGGGCCCCGTTCAGCAACGCGACGACACGGCAGGAGTGGCGAAGGTGAGACGTCTGGATCCAGCAGCCGCGCGGCCGCGGGGTGGCGCCGAGCGGGCAACCTTGACTGGGCACGATCGGGCGCGGAGACTCCGGATGTCGCTCAGCACGGACTGGGGCGCCACGCTCAGCTGGCGCGCGCCTGGTGAAGCTCGGCGTATCGAGGTTCGGCAGCTAGCCGGCGGCCGGCCAGGAGTCAGAACATGAAGGTCTTCGAGTTCGCCGCCGTGCTCCGATCCTCCGGCGCGGCCACGGGCCGAACGCTCCGGCGCCGGCTGTCCAGGCAACCTCGCACGCCTGAGTGGGCTGACGAGGAAACCTTCGCGGATCCCTTTCGATGGCAGACGGTGACGATCCTGGCAACGCCGTCCCAGATCGCTCCGGACGGCCGGCTGCCCCAGCCGCTGGCCGAACTCGGCGAGCTGATCGAGATCCGGCTGGAGCCTGCGCCGGGTGACCGGGGCACCCAACTCTCGGCGCGCAGCACGCGGGGCCGCAAGCCTGGCTCGACGATCGAGAAAGACCCGGCGCTCGAGAAAGACCCGGCGCTCGATAAGGACTCGATGCAGGGGAAGGACTCGAGCATCTGGAAGGGCGAGGACCCGTCCCGCCGGATCCGCAGCGCGCTGCGGCAGGCCCAACAGCTCATCGAGGTCGGTGAGGTGCTCTCGGTCGAACCGCAGCCGGCCGGCAAGCGGCGCGAGCCGGCCGCCGGGTTGCTGATGGACCTGATGACCGGCGACACCGACCAGAAGGGCGTGGTGTGAAGGCGCTGTGCTGGGCCGGGGTCGACGAGCTGTCGATCGAGACGGTGCCCGATCCTCAGTTGCTCAACGCCCACGATGCCATCGTCAAGGTGCGCTACAGCTCCGCCTGCGGCTCGGACCTGCATGTGCTGGCCGGGTACCTGCCCACCATGCGTCCCGGCGACGTGCTGGGACACGAGTTCATGGGCGAGGTGGTCGAGGTCGGTTCGGCGGTGACCCGGCGCCGGGTCGGCGAGCGGGTGGTGGTCTGCTCGTTCATCAGTTGCGGGCACTGCTGGTTCTGCCGCAACCAGCTTTTCTCCTTGTGCGACAACGGCAATCCGAATCCAGCGGTGTCTGAGAGCCTGTGGGGCCACGCTCCCGGCGGCTGCTACGGCTACTCCCACGCCCTCGGTGGCTTCGCGGGCAGCCACGCCGACTACATCCGGGTTCCGTACGCCGACCAGGGGATGTTCCCGATTCCGGACGAGGTTGACGACCTCACCGCGCTGTTCGCCTCCGACGCCGCGCCCTCCGGATGGATGGGCGCTGACCTCGGCGGGGTACGGCCCGGTGACGTGGTGGCCGTCTGGGGCGCCGGCGCGGTCGGGCAGCTGGCCGCCCAGGCCGCCACCTTGCTCGGCGCAGCCGAGGTGATCGTCATCGACGGCCTGCCCGAGCGGCTGGACCAGGCCGGCATCCAGACCGGCGCGCAGCTCATCGACTACCGCAAGAGTGACGTCTCGGCCGAGCTGCGCGAGCGGACCGGCGGCCGCGGTCCCGATGTCTGTATCGAGGCGGTCGGGATGGTGGCGGGCAGCCCGTCATCGCTGTACGGCTATGACCAGTTCAAGCAGCAGCGGCGGCTGGGCACCGACCGGCCACTGGCCGTCCGGGAGGCAATCTTCAACTGCCGCAAGGGCGGCACCGTCTTCGTGCTCGGCGTATTCGGCGGCGTGGTCGACAAGTTCCCGCTGGGCGCCATCATGAACAAGGGGCTGACCCTGCGCAGCGCCCAGCAGCACGGCCACCGTTACATCCCGATGCTGCTGCAGCGCATGGCGCGCGGTGAGCTGCAGACCCGGCAGCTGGCCACCCACGTGATGCCGCTGGCCGATGCCGTGCACGGCTATGACCTGTTCAAGAACCA
>DASZEI010000210.1:0-1825 GCA_035940975.1 Jatrophihabitans sp.
GGATGGCAGCGGCCCAGGCCCGGCCAGCACGTAGCCTTGCTACGTGATCAACCCTCAACCCGCTCCCGACGGCGACGACCTGGTGCAGCGGATCTCGGCCGCCGCCACCGATATCGCCGGTACCGGCGACGGGCCGCTGGACGAGGCAGTCACCCGGCTCGATGCCCTGCACCGCGAATTGCAAGGCGCGCTCGCCGACCTGGACCAGGCCTGAGCCGCTGCCCATGGTCCGCCGGTTGCGCCTGGACGCCGAGCTGGTGCGTCGCCAGCTGGCCCGTTCGCGCGAGCAGGCCGGACAGCTGATCGAGGCCGGCCGGGTGCAGGTGCGCGGCACTGTCGCCACCAAGGCGGCCACCGGCGTCGAGCAGGACACCCCGATCCGGGTGCTCACCGACACCGACGACCCGGGCTACGCCTCCCGCGGTGCCTACAAGCTGGCCGGCGCGCTCGCCGAGTTCGCCGCCCTGCGGGTCAGCGGCCGGCGCTGCCTGGACGCCGGCGCCTCCACCGGCGGTTTCACCGACGTGCTGCTGCGCGGCGGCGCCCGTGAGGTGGTGGCGGTCGACGTCGGCTACGGGCAGCTGGTCTGGGCGCTGCAGTCCGATCCCCGGGTGATCGTGCATGACCGGACCAACGTCCGGACCCTCACGCCGGACCAGATCGGCGGCCCGGCGGACCTGACCGTTGCCGACCTGTCCTTCATCTCGCTCAGCATGGTGCTGCCCGCCCTCACCGCCTGCACGGTCACCGACCTGGTCCCGATGGTCAAGCCGCAGTTCGAGGTCGGCCGGCGCCGGCTCGGCCGGGGCGGCGTGGTCCGCGAGCCGGCGCTGCGCGCTGAGGCAGTGCTGGCGGTGGCCCGCACCGCCTCCGAACTGGGCTGGGGAACCGCAGCCGTGGCCCGAAGCCCGCTACCCGGGCCCAGCGGCAACGTGGAATTCTTCCTGTGGCTGCGCCAGGACGCCGGCCCGGCCGACGAGGCCATGATCCAAGCCATCGCCGGGGAGGCCGGATGAGGTCCGTACTGCTGGTCGTGCACGCCGGCCGCTCCGACATCCGGGAGCTGGCCCGGCACCTGATCGCGCGGCTGAACGACGTCGGCTTCGAGGTGCGGATCAGCCCGTCCGAGGCCGCCGACGTCGCCGAGGGCGGTGAACTCAGCCCGGTCAGCCTGCTGGACGAGTCCCAGATCGCCAAGGGTGCCGAGGTGGCGCTGGTGCTGGGCGGCGACGGGACCTTCCTGCGGGCCGCCGAGCAGGCCCGCAGCGCCGGCATCCCGCTGCTCGGGGTGAACCTGGGGCACGTCGGCTTCCTGGCCGAGACCGAGGTGGACGCGCTGGACGCGACCGTGACGGCGATCGTGGATGGTCGCTACGAGGTCGAGGAGCGGTTCACCCTGCAGGTGACCGCGACCCTGGACGGTGAGGTGATCGCCGAGGACTGGGCGCTCAACGAGGCCTCGGTGGAGAAGAGCAACCGCGAGAGACTGCTGGAGGTGGCCGTGTCGGTGGACGACCGGCCGCTGCTGCGCTTCGGGTGCGACGGGGTGATCTGCGCGACCCCGACCGGATCGACCGCGTACGCCTTCTCGGTGGGTGGCCCGATCGTCTGGCCCGACGTGGAGGCGATGCTGCTGGTGCCCAACGCCGCCCACGCGCTCTTCCAGCGGCCGCTGGTGGTGGCTCCCAGGTCCCGGATCGAGATCGACCTGATCGGCGCCGACCAGCCGGGCGTGCTCAGCTGCGACGGTCGCCGGACCTATCCGCTGCCGCCGCACACCAGGCTGCGGGTCGAGCGCTCGGAACAGACCCTGACGATCGCCCGG
>DASZEI010000211.1:0-1664 GCA_035940975.1 Jatrophihabitans sp.
TTGCCCAGGGTGTTGCGGGCGGCGGCCGTGTTGGACCGGTGCGCCAGGTTGACCGCCAGCACCCCGGCCAGCAGCGCGGTGATCACCGCGACCCCGATCGCCAGCGCCGAGATCCGCTGCGCGAGCGTGCTGGTGGGCAGCCTCATCAGGACTGATCCGGCGGCCGGCCGGCTTCCACCGCGTAGCCGACGCCGCGGACGGTCCGGATCGGGCTGGCGTCGCGCAGCTTGGCCCGCACCTGCGCGATGTGGACGTCCACGGTGCGGGCGCCGGCGACGGCGGAGTAGCCCCAGACCTCGCTGAGCAGCTGCTCGCGGCCGAACACCCGCCCCGGCCTGCGCATCAGGTAGGCCAGCAGGTCGAACTCGGTGGCGGTCAGGCTGATCTCCCGGTCGCCGGCATGCACCCGCCGCCGCGCCGGGTCCAGTTGGATCGAACCGACCCGCAGCATCGCCGGGACGTCGGCAACCCCCTGGCTGCGGCGCAGCACCGAGCCCACCCGGGCAACCAGCTCGCGCGGCGAGAACGGCTTGGTGACGTAGTCGTCGGCGCCGAGTTCCAACCCGACGATCCGGTCCACCTCGTCGTCGCGGGCGGTCACGAACAGCACCGGCGTCCAGGCTGAGCCGTCCTCGGCTGCCCGCAGCCGCCGGCACACCTCGATGCCGTCGATGCCGGGCAGCCCGACGTCCAGGATCACCGCCGCCGGTCGGCACCGCCCGACCGCCGCCAGGCCGGCCTCGCCGTCGCGTTCCAGCCGCACCCCGAAGCCGGCCCCGGCCAGGTTCAGCCGGATCAGCTCGGCGATGGCCGGCTCATCCTCGATCACCAGGATCAGGCCGCGGTTCGTCGCGCGGCTGGAGGCATCGGTCGGCACAGCGGAACTGTACGAGGCTCCGGCCTCGCTCAGGTCACCCGCAGATCAGGATCAGGTACGAGCCGCCGGTCCGCTACCAGCCACCGGATCCGACGGTGCGGCTCAGGACGCGGCCCCGGGCTCGACCGGATCGAGCACGACCACCGGGATCGGCCGGTCGGTCTTGGTCTGGTACTCCTCGTACGCCGGCCAGATCTGGCACATCAGCTGCCAGAGTTCCGGCTTCTCCGACTCGTCAGCCGTCCGAGCCATCGCGACGAAGTCGTCGGCGCCGACCTGCACGGCGACCTCCGGGTTCTCGCTCAGGTTCAGGTACCAGGCCGGGTGGTTCTCGTCGCCGCCCTTGGAGGCGACCACGACGTAGGAGGAGCCGGACGTGCCGTAGATCAGGGCGGTGCGGCGCAGCTTGCCGCTCTTGCGGCCCTTGGTGGTCAGCAGCAGGGTCGGCACCCCGTTCCAGTGGTGCCCCTCCTGGCCGTCGGTCTCCACGTAACGCTGGATGTGCTCGGCGACCCAGCCTTCGGGACTGTCATAGACGTGCGCATCGTTGGTGGTCATGAATCCACCGTACAAAATTCAGTCCACGTTGGTGAAGAACTGCCTGGCCAGCGGAACCGCCCCGGTGCTCGAGTTCTCGCCGCCGTAGAGGAACACCGCGATGGCCAGGTCGCCCCGGACGCCGGCGAACCAGGAATGGCTCTTGGGCGGGGTGTCCGTCCCGAACTCCGCAGTGCCGGTCTTGCCCCGGATCTCGCCGGCCAGGTCGTGCAGCAACTGGTAACCGGTG
>DASZEI010000212.1:0-9489 GCA_035940975.1 Jatrophihabitans sp.
GCCGGCGAACCCCGCTGGCGATGTACGTGCGGCGCAGCCTGGCCCAGCACCTGGAGCCGGACCTTCCGGAGCTGTTCACGATCACCAGGGACGGGCTCGACTTCTTCGAGCGGCAGTTCGGGGTGCCGTACCCGTTCGGCAAGTACGACCAGCTCTACGTGCCGGAGTTCAACGCGGGCGCGATGGAGAACCCGGGTGCGGTGACGATCCGGGACGAGTACGTCCACCGCAACCGGGTGACGGAGCGGGAGCGGATCCTGCGGTCGGTGACCGTGCTCCACGAGATGGCGCACATGTGGTTCGGCGACCTCGTGACGATGCGGTGGTGGAACGACCTGTGGCTCAACGAGTCCTTCGCCGAGTACATGGGCTACCGGGTCTGCGCGGAGATGACCGGCGAGCAGAGCGGCTTGGCGGAGCTGGCCTGGCTCGAGTTCGGCCTGCACCGCAAGCACTGGGGCCGGGTTGCCGACCAGGCGCCGTCGAACCATCCGGTGGCCGGCAACGGTTCCGAGAGCGCCGCCGCCGCGCTGTCCGACTTCGACGGCATCTCCTACGCCAAGGGCGCCTCGGTTCTCAAGCAGCTGGCCGCCCACCTCGGCGACGAGGTCTTCTTCGCGGGCCTGCGCCGGCACTTCGAGCAGCACCGGTTCGGCAACGCCGAGTTCACCGACCTGATCGCGGCCTGGACCGAGGCCGGTGCGGTGGACCTGGCCAGCTGGGCCGAGCTGTGGTTGCGCACCAGCGGGCTGGACACCCTGAGCGCCGAGCAGCGGGCAGCCGACGGCACGGCCGGCGAGGTGTGGCTCAGCCGCAGCTCACCGGACGGCACCCGGCGCCCGCACACCGTCCGGGTGGCCGGCTTCGACGCCCGGGCCGAGCAGCAGCTCGACGAGCAGGTCAGCCTGCACGGCGACGAGATCCGGGTCGGCGGGCCGGGCACCGGCCCGCTGCGGCTGGTGGTGGCCGACAGCGACGATGACAGCTGGGCCAAGATCCGGTTCGGCTCGGCGGGCTGGCAGCCGGTCGCCGAGCTGCTGCCCCGGATCGGCGCCGCACCGACCCGGGTGGTGCTCTACAGCGCCATCCGGGATGCCGTCCGCGACGCCGAGCTCGACCCGGAGCAGGCCCTGCGGATGGTGCTGGCAGCGGTGGCCCGGGAACCGGTGGAGCTGGTGACTGCCGAGTTGCTGAAATTCGCCACCGACGAGCTGGCCGGCAGCTACGCCAGGCCCGCGGACCGGCCAGGCCGGCGGGCCCGGATCGCCGAGCTCGCGCACCGGCTGCTGGTCGGCGCCGAACCCGGCAGCGACGCCCAGCTCGAGGCGGCCCGGGCCGGCATCCACGCCAGTGACGACATCGCCCGGTTGCGCGCCTGGTGGGCCGGTGAGCAGCTGCCGGCCGGGCTGGTGATCGACGCCGAGCTCAGGTGGGCGCTGGTGCTGCGGCTGACCGCCCTCGGCGCGCTGTCGGCGGCCGACATCGAGGCCGAGCTGGCCCGCGACGAGAGCACCGCCGGGGTGGTGCACGCGGCCCGGGCCCGGGCGATGCGGCCGGACCCGGCCGCCAAGCAGGCGACCTGGGCGCTGCTGACCCAGCCCGGCCAGCGGCCGGCCTACGAGCTGTACGCCAGCGCCGAGGGCTTCTTCGAGCCGAGCCAGTCGGAGCTGACCGCCGGTTTCGTGCCCCGGTACTTCGCCGAGATGCCGGCCACCGCCGCCCACCGGCACGGCTGGGCACTGGGCTCGGTGGCCTTCAGGGCCTTTCCGGCGACCGCCGCCTCGGTGCAGGCCCTGCGACTGGCCGAGGCCGCCCTGGCCGACGGCCGGGCACTGGATCCGGCGATTCGCCGGGCGTTCGTCGACGGCACCGACACGCTGCGCCGGGCGGTGCGCTCGCTGCAGCGTTACGGCGGGGTCTGACAAAGCCGCTCAGAACCCGCCCGCTAGGGTCGGGCTATGAGCGAGATGAACGTGCGCGGCCTGACCATCGCGGTGCACGCCGGCAACCGGGACGAGGCACTGGCCTTCTACTGCGCCCTGATCGGGCGGGACCCGGACCTGGGGCCGGATCCCGACTTCTACGAGTGGGAGATCTCACCCGGCGCCTGGCTGCAACTGGCTACCGGACGGACTGACATCAACCCGTCCTCGTTCCGGCTGCGGCTGCAGGTGGAAGACATCGAGAACTCGGTCGAGGTGCTGCGCACCAAGGGTTTCGAGCCCGGCGACATCAAGCGGCTGCCGGGCCTGGTCGCCTTCGCCAACCTGACCGATCCCTGGGGCAACCCGCTGGGCGTGTACCAGGATCTCGGGGTCGTCCCCGGGCCCTAGTCGCCCTTGCCGTCGCATGCCGAGGCACGCGTCACGAGTGACGGCTCATCTCCCACAGGAGCCGGCCCAGGTTGATGATCAGCGAACCCACCGATAGCCAGACCATCCGGTTCCTGGGACGCCCGTTTTCTTGTTTGCCACCCTCACGTCGTATCATGTCAACGCTCCTGCTCAGGGAGTTCGTTCACTCAGCCCTCCGTTGCCGCGGGGGGCTGAGTCGCTTCCATCACATAGGAAACCACCTTCGAGTCAGGTTTTCGCAGAATCACGCAACACTTATGAGACACTCCCAGCATGTCCAAAGGGCTTGGTCAAGTGCAGCGTCAACTCCTCGCTGCGCTAACCGAGCTCAGGAGCGACGTCCGGCCCGAGCTGTGGTATCGCCTGACAGCAGTGACCGCGTACGCCCGTGGCGGAGTAGCGACCTCGCACAGCGACGAAGTCTCGTGGCGGCGCGCCGCTTCCCGGCTGACCGGGCTCGGACTCATCGACGTTAGTCATCGGTGGCTTGCCGCAGAAAGCGCAAACCATCGCTATCGCAGGCAGGGTGGCGGTGCGGGGGTTCGCAGGACTGTCCTGGTCAGGTTGCCGGTAACCGAGCAGGAGGCCAGCGAGGCTGCCCTGGGTGCAGATCTTGCATGGGAGAAGGTCCTTCCGTTGGCGACAGGCGATTTGCGAGCGGCACGAGCCGCAAAGTCGGAGGAGTGGCTGGATTGGTGGGATCCGAAACTCGATCCGGATGTGTGGGAACCCAGTACTGGACTTGGTTCGCACAGTGCCCAGTTGGTCATGCAGATCCGTTTGTGCCTGGCCACGGCTAGCTGTGAAAGTGCCAGGGCATGCCGTGCGTCAGCCTTTGTCACCAGGTGTACGTGCGTATCAGCCTTGAAGGCTCGGTTAAGCACCGAAACCTAGCTGGAAGGACCTCAGAAGGTTCTTCACTCCGAGTGGGCGTGGACGCGCTGGTAGCGCTCGTAGATCACGCGTGAGTCGAACGTCGCAGTCTCGATCAGCTCGAGAGGAATGTCCTCGGTGATGGGTGGCAGGTACGGCGTGCCACCGCCGACCACGATCGGAATGCGGAAGATGCGCAGCTCGTCGACCAGGCCGAGTTGGATCGCTGCCGCGGCGAGGGTGGCGCCGCCGATCTCGACGTCCTTGCCGGTCGCCGCGAGCGTCGTGGAGACTTCCTCGGCCACCGATGAGACAGCGAGCCGGGCGTTTCCCTGGACCCTGGCGAGCGTGCGGCTGAATACGACCTTCGGAAGGGCGCACCAGACAGCGGCGAATTCGGCCCCGAGTTCGGTGTCGCGCAGCGGTGGTTCGGTTTCCCAGGGCAGCATCGCTTCATACAGCCTGCGGCCGCAGAGGTAGGCGCCGAGCCCGCGCACTCGCGCGAGATGGAACGCAAAGAGCTCCTCGCTCGGTGGGGTCCAGTCGAAAGCGCCGTCGCGGTCGGCGATGTAGCCGTCCACGGAAACGCTCATCGAGTAGATCAGCACCGCTCGATCGTAGCCCGGGCCACTGGCCCGAGCCCCGGGTCACCACCGACCGCAAGCAGGACTACAACCACCCCGCGACGGCACAGTTCGCCCGGGCTACCAGGCAGCAGCGGTCGGCGCTGGCCTGCACCCGTCGATGATCGACTCTCACCGCGAGGATGGACTGACCGAAGCTCAGCCGACTCGGCGCTCCACCGCGGCACGTCCGGCCACGAAGGCCCGCACGCAGGTCTCGATGTCGTCGTCGGAGTGCACGGCCGACAGCTGCACCCGGATCCGGGCCTTGCCCTTGGGCACCACCGGGTAGCTGAAGGCGATCACGAAAACCCCCTCGGCGAGCATCGCGTCCGCGATCCGACTCGCCTGCGCGGCGTCGCCGATCATCACCGGCACGATCGGGTGCTCCCCCGGCAGCAGGTCGAAGCCCTCCTCCGTCATCCGCCGCCGGAACAGCTCGGCGTTGCGCTGCAGGGTCAGTCGCTGCTCCGCCGAGGTGTCCACCAGGTCCAGCGCCGCCAGCGAGCCGGCAACCGTGGGCGGCGCCACGCTGTTGGAGAACAGGTAGGGCCGCGAGCGCTGCCGCAGCAGGTCCACGATCTCGGCGTGGGCGGCGACGTAGCCGCCGGACGCCCCGCCCAGGGCCTTGCCGAACGTCCCGGTCAGGATGTCGACCCGGTCGCTCACGCCCGCGAACTCGGGGGTTCCGCGGCCGTGCTCGCCGATGAAGCCGACCGCGTGCGAGTCGTCGACCATCACCAGCGCGTCGTGCTGCTCGGCCAGGCCGCAGATGTCGGCCAGCGGAGCGAAGTAGCCGTCCATCGAGAACACCCCGTCGGTGACGATGACCCGGTGCCGGGCATCGGCCGCCGCCTTCAACTGCACCTGCAGGTCGGCCATGTCCCGGTTGCGGTAGCGCAGCCGGCGCGCCTTCGACAGCCGGATGCCGTCGATGATGGAGGCGTGGTTCAGCTCGTCGGAGATGATCGCGTCCTCAGGCCCGAACAGCGTCTCGAACACTCCCCCGTTGGCGTCGAAGCACGAGGAGTACAGGATGGTGTCCTCGGTGCCCAGGAACTGCGACATCCGCCGCTCCAGCTCCTTGTGCTGGTCCTGGGTGCCGCAGATGAAGCGGACGCTGGCCATCCCGAACCCCCAGCGGTCCAGCGCGTCCCGGGCGGCCGCCACGATCCGCGGATGGTCGGCCAGGCCGAGGTAGTTGTTGGCGCAGAAGTTGATCACTTCCTTGCCGCTGGAGCTGATGTGCGCCGACTGCGGCGTGCCGATCTGCCGCTCCTGCTTGTAGAGGCCCGCCTCCCGGATCTCGGCCAGCGTCCGAACCACGTCCTCGCGCATGCTCGCGTACATGAACTACCGCCCCTCACCCAGTCCAACGCCACCAACCGCCGGCTAGGCCGACCAGTCGAGAACCACCTTGCCGGTGCTGCCTGATCTGGCCGTGTCGAACGCCTTGGCCCAGTCCTGCGCGGCGAACCGGTCGGTGATCACGGCCGACACCGCCTGGCGCAGCTGCGGGCTGGAGGCCAGCATGGCGCTCATCGCGTACCAGGTCTCATACATCTCGCGACCGTAGATGCCCTTGATGGTCAGCATGTGGCTGACCACCTTGGCCCAGTCCACGATGATCGGCTGGCTCGGCAACCCCAGCATCGCTATCCGGCCGCCGTGGTTCATGTTGGCGATCATCTCCGGCAGTGCCGTCGGATGACCGGACATCTCCAGGCCGATGTCGAACCCCTCCCGCATGCCCAGCTGCCGCTGCGCCTCGGCGATCCGGGTGCTCCGGACGTCCAATGCCAGGTCCACCCCCATCTGCCGGGCCAGCTCCAGCCGGGCCGGGCTGACGTCGGTGGCCACCAGGAACCGGGCGCCGACGTGCCGGGCCACCGCCGCGGCCAGCAGGCCGATCGGGCCGGCTCCGGTGATCAGCACGTCCTCGCCGGCCAGCGGGAACGCCAGCGTGGTGTGCACCGCGTTGCCGAACGGGTCGAAGATGGCCCCGACGTCCGGCTCGATGTCGGCGCCGTGCACCCAGACGTTGCTTTCCGGGATCACCACGTACTCGGCGAACGCGCCGTCGCGGTGCACCCCGACCGACAGCATCCGGATGCACATCTGCCGGCGGCCGGCCCGGCAGTTGCGGCAGGTACCACAGACGATGTGCCCCTCGCCGGACACCCGGTCGCCCACCCGCACGTCGTGCACGCCGGTGCCCAGCTCGACCACCTCGCCGTAGAACTCGTGGCCGGGGATCAGCGGGGTCCGGATCTCACTCTGCGCCCAGGCGTCCCAGGACTCGATGTGCAGGTCGGTGCCGCACAGGCCGGTCCGCAGCACCCGGATCTTCACCTCACCCGGGCCGGTCGCCGGTTCCGGCCGCTCGACGAACTCGAAACCGGGGCCGGCCGTCGCCTTGTACAGCGCCTTCATGACCGCGTGGTCCTCATCGGGTGGGTTCCCCTTCCGCGCCATTGCGAACGAAGGACAGCTTGCCAGATGAGGCCGACGGCCCGGACGGTGCTCAGCCCAGCAGCGCGTCCACGAACTCCACCGGCTCGAACGGCGCCAGGTCGTCGGGGCCCTCGCCGAGGCCGACCAGCTTGACCGGCACGCCCAGCTCGCGCTGCACGCTGATCACGATGCCGCCCTTGGCGGTGCCGTCGAGCTTGGTCAGCACCACGCCGGTGACATCGGCGACCTCGGTGAACACCCGGGCCTGGGTCAGGCCGTTCTGCCCGGTGGTCGCGTCGAGCACCAGCAGCGTCTCGTTGATCGGGCCGTGCTTCTCCACCACCCTCTTGAGCTTGCCCAACTCGTCCATCAGCCCGACCTTGGTGTGCAGCCGGCCCGCGGTGTCGATCAGGACGGTGTCCACGCCGGCCTGCTTGCCGGCCCGGACGGCCTCGAAGGCCACGCTGGCCGGATCGCCCCCTTCCGGCCCGCGGACGGTCTCGGCGCCGACCCGGGCCCCCCAGGTCTGCAACTGGTCGGCCGCCGCCGCCCGGAAGGTGTCGGCAGCGCCCAGCAGCACGCTGCGGCCGTCGGCCACCAGCACCCGGGCCAGCTTGCCGCAGGTGGTGGTCTTGCCGGTGCCGTTGACGCCGACCACCAGCACCACGGCAGGGCCCTCGCCGGCGCTGATGGTGTGCAGCGTCCGGTCCAGCTCCGGCTGCAGCGCGGTGACCAGCTCCTCGGCCAGCAGGGCGCGCAGCTGGGCCGGGTCGCGGGTGCCCAGCACCTGGGTCCGGGTGCGCAACCGCTCCACGATCTCGGTGGTGGGCCGCACCCCGACGTCGGCGGCCAGCAGCGCGTCCTCGACCTCTTCCCAGGCCTCGTCGTCGAGCCGGTCGCGGGCCAGCACGGCCAGCAGGCCCCGTCCCAGCACGTTCTGCGATCTGGCCAGCCGGGCCCGTAGCCGCTGCATCCGGCCGGCGGTGGGCTCCGGAACGTCCAGCACCGGGGCGCTGGGGACCTCCGGCAGGGCGGTCGCCGAGTCGGGTTCGGGCGGCGCCGGCAGGGTGTCCACCGACCCGAGCGGCGGTCCGGGCCGCGGTGGGGCGGTGGACAGGCCGGTCGGAGGCGGCGGCACTTGTCGGCGGCGCCGGCCCAACCGGCCCCGCGGCACCACCAGCCCGACGATCAGGCCGGCGGCGACAACGAGAATGGCAAGGGCGATCAGCAGGAATTCGAGCACCCTGACAGTCTCTCAGCCGGCCGGGACGGCCACCGCCATGGGTTGCCACCGCCACCGGGCTTGCCACCGCCACGGTTGCCTACCGCGCCGGCCCCGGTTATCCGGCGGCGGCGACCCGTTCCGGTTCCTCGGCACCGTCGCGCAGCCGCTGGCTGATCACCTGGCTGATCCCGTCCCCGCGCATCGCCACCCCGTAGAGGGCGTCGGCCACTTCCATGGTGCGTTTCTGGTGGGTGATCACGATCAGCTGGCTGCTGCTGCGCAGTTCGCCGATCAGGCCCACCAGCCGGCCGAGGTTGACGTCGTCGAGGGCCGCCTCGACCTCGTCGAGCACGTAGAACGGGCTCGGCCGGGCGCGGAAGATCGCCACCAGCATCGCGACCGCGGTCAGCGAGCGCTCACCGCCGGACAGCAGCGACAGCCGCTTGACCTTCTTGCCGGGCGGGCGGGCCTCCACCTCGATGCCGGTGGTGAGCATGTCCTCGGGCTCGGTCAGCACCAGCCGTCCCTCGCCGCCCGGGAACAGCGTGGCGAAGACCAGCTCGAACTCGCGCGCCACGTCGTGGTAGGCGGCGCTGAACACCTCCACGATCCGGTCGTCGACCTCCCGCACCACCGTCAGCAGATCGCGCCGGGTGTTCTTCAGGTCCTCGAGCTGGGTGGACAGGAACTGGTGGCGCTCCTCCAGCGCCGCGAACTCCTCCAGCGCCAGCGGGTTCACCTTGCCCAGCAGCGCCAGCTCGCGCTCGGCGCGGGCGGCGCGCCTTTCGACCGTCCGGCGGTCGTACGGGCCGGGCCGGGGGCTGATGACGTTCTCCCCCCGGTCGCAGGCCAGCGCCCACTCGGCCAGCTCCTGGGCCGACGGCGGCACCGGCTGGTCGCTGCCGTAGTCGGCCAGCAGCGCGCCGGCCTCGATGCCGAACTCGTCGGCCGCGCGGGTCTCCAGCTGCTCGATCCGCAGCCGCTGCTCGGCGCGGGCCACCTCGTCGCGGTGCACCTCGTCGGTCAGCCGGGCCAGCTCCGCGCCCAGCTCCCGCACCGCCGTGCGCGCGGCCTTCAGGGTGGCCTCCCGCTCGGCACGGGTGGCCTGGACGACATCGCGAAGCTCCGCGGCCCGGCTCAGCGCCCGGTCCAACTCGGCGAGCGCGGCGGTGGCGGCCGTCTCCACCGCCGCGGCGATCCGGGCGCCCCGGGCGCGGGCCAGCCTGGCCGCTTCCTCGCGGGCCCGGGCCTGCCGCTCGGCCTGCGCCGAACGAAGCAACTGCTCAGCCCGGCCGGCCAGCGCCCGTACCCGCTCCTCCAGGGTCCGGACGCTGAGCCGGGCCTCCAGCTCGGCCTGCCGGGCGGCGGCGACCCGCTCGGCGCGGGCATCCCGGTCGGAGGTCGGCGGCTCCTGCTCGGTGGGCTCGGCCTCGGCCAGCCGCAGCCGTTCCTCCAGCTCCACCAGGCCGGCGAGGTCGGCGTCGCGGGCCTGTTCGGCGGCCCGGCGGGCCTGCTCCAGCCGCTCGGCCTCGCCGGTGGCCGAGCGTTCGGTCTGGGCCAGCTGGGCCAGCCGCTCGGCGACCGCGTTGAGCCGGGCATCGGATTCGTTCAGCGCGGCCAGGGTCGCATCGACCTCGGCCTGCCGGCCGGCGGTGACCGCCCGCAGTTCGCTGAGCTCGGCCTCCAGCCGATCGAAGGTGGCGGTGGCCTCGCCGGCCCGCTGGTCGGCCTCGTCCACCGCGGCCTGCACTTCGAGCGCGCTGGGTGAGGAGGAGGAGCCGCCGGCCGCCCAGTCCCGGCCCAGCACGTCACCTGCCGGGGTGACCGCGCGGATCCCGGGGTGCTCGGTGACCAGCCGCTCGGCCACCTCCAGGTCGGGCACCACGGCGACCCGGGCCAGTGCCGTCTCCACGGCGGCCCGCAGCGGTTCAGGACAGCTGACCAGCTCCACCGCCCAGCG
>DASZEI010000213.1:0-3459 GCA_035940975.1 Jatrophihabitans sp.
GTTAGCGTGGGACACGAAGGCCTCCGGATAAGTGAAGCGGTTCCTCGACAGCTCCACTTCACAACCGGAGGCCTTCCCTGTCTCAACGACAGGCCGACACCACATCACCAACAACAACGTCCCTGGACATCACAGCTAGTCCAGGTCCAGCACCAGCGGTGCGTGGTCGGACGGGCCCTCGCCGCGCCTGGCGTCCCGGTCCACCCAGGCCGCCCGCACGGTGCCGGCGAGCGACTCGCTGACCAGCGCCAGGTCGATCCGCATGCCGCGTCCCTTCTGGAAGCCGAGCATCCGCATCTCCCAGAAGGTGTAGGGATGCCGGGTGTCGGCAGGATCGGCGGAGGCCCGCGGCATCAGATCCACCAGCGGCGCGCCCGGCCCGCCGGACTGCTGGATGGCCGCGACCGCCGCGCGTTCCGGTGCGCTGACGTGGGTGGAGCCGTCGAAGGCCACGATGTCCCAGACGTCGTCATCGAGCGGTGCGACGTTGAAGTCACCGAGCAGCCCGAACGGCGCATCGGTGCCGAGCGCGGCCCGTTCCGCCGCGCACTGGGCGCCGACGGCCGCCAGGAAGGCCAGCTTGTAGTCGAAATGCCGGTGACCCACCAGCCGGCCGTTCGGGACGTAGAGCGACCACAGCCTGATCCCGGCGCAGGTGGCGCCGATGGCCCGGTCCTCGACGACGCCGTCGAAGGCGGGTTGACCGGCCAGGCCGCGGCTGACGTCGGCCAGCCCGACCCGGGACAGGATGCCCACCCCGTTCCAGCGGCCGCTGCCCAGGTGCGCCGACTCGTAGCCGAGCGCCGAGAGCTGGTCGGCCGGCCAGGACTGCTCGCTGGCCTTGGTCTCCTGCACCAGCAGCACGTCAGGTTGGCGGTCGGCGAGCCACGACAGCAGCCGGGGCAGCCGGGCCTTGACGGAGTTCAGGTTCCAGGTCGCGATGCGCACCCCCTGATACTGCCCTGCATCGCCGCCCGGCCCGCATCGCCCTGGTTCGCACAACCCCTGGTTCGCACACCTGCCTTGCCACCAATTGCCCTGTAGCAATTGCTCACACAAGGCTATGGTTCGGGCACCCACTTCCACGGTTCGGGGGCCACGATGAGGCATCGCACCTCCCACGGCGGGCTCACGGTCAACGCCATCGCCGGCAACCACGCCATCTTCTTCGGCTTCGACCTGACGGACGAGGCCCGGGACGGCTGCCTGGGAATCGCGGTGCACCGCGAGGATGTCACCGGCCACCGGTCCCGCTGGCTGGCGGGGTTCAAGACCTTCCAGTCCCAGGTGCCGGCACCGGTCCTGACCGCGGTCTACTCGACCGAGGAGCACCCCGTCCAGGCGATGTGGTGGGGCGACTACACCGTCAAGCCGGGCCGCCACTACCGCTACCGGTTCGTGCCCCGCTACGGCGTGCCCGGAGCGTTGACGTCGAAGGACTCGGTGTCGGCGACGATCGACATCCGCACCGACGACCCGGCCACCGGCACCCACGGCATCTACTTCAACCGCGGGGTGGCGGCCAGCCAGGCCTACGCCGCCAAGTTCGGCGCCGCCCCGGACAAGCTGGCGCCCGACAAGCGCGCCGAGGCCCTGGTGTGGCTGTCCCGGGGACTGCACGAAGCATTGATGGCCTTCATCGCCGACGATGCTTCGCCCTCCCTGGCGCTGCGTGCCGCCGTCTACGAATTCACCGAACCCGGTGTGCTGGCAGCGTTTGCCCAGGCGCACGCCGCGGGCGCGGACGTCCGGATCGTCTATCACGCCGACGGCGATCAGGGCCAGCTGAACGAGACGGCCATCCAGGCCGCCGTGGAGAAGGTGAACCTCGACCGCTCGATCCTGATCCCGCGCACTCACGCCGTGATCGCCCATAACAAGTTCATCGTCCGGGCCGACCGGGCCGAGGACGGCACGCTCAGCCCCGCGCAGGTCTGGACCGGGTCGACCAATATCAGCGAGGGCGGCATCTACGGCCACTCCAACGTCGGGCACGTGGTGCGAGACGCCGAGGTCGCGCAAGGCTTTCTCGACTACTGGACGGAGCTTTCCGGCGACCCGGCCCGGCACGAGCTGCAGGCCTGGACGGATGCGCATAGCCCGTTCGACGCCGCCGCGCTGGGCGAGGCGGGCATCCACTCGCTGTTCAGCCCGCGCACCGCGATCGACCCGCTGGACTGGTACGCGACCGGCTTCGCGACAAGCCCGTCGAGCACCCACATCACGCTGCCCTTCGGCCTGGACGACGCGCACTTCGAAGCCCAGCTCGCCACCGCGCACACCCCCGGGGTGTTGCGCTTCGTGCTGCTCAACAAGCCGGACAATCACCAGCGCAGCTGGTCGGCGGACCCGATGGTGCAACTGGCCGTCGGCGCGGTGGGGACCCCCGAGTCACTCAGCCGCTGGGCCAGCGAGAGCCTGACCGGATACAACCCGCACGTTCCCTACCTGCACACCAAGGTGTTGCTGATCGGCCCGCTCAGCCAGGCGCCCACCACCATCTCCGGTTCGGCGAACTTCTCCACCGCCTCGACGACGTCCAACGACGAGAACATGCTCGTCATCACCGGCGACACCGAGGTGGCCGACGTCTACTTCACCGAATACAACCGGATCTTCGACCACTTCTACGCCCGGTGGTGGGCGCAGCGGCTGCACCAGCACGCCGTCGAGTCCCACGACTTCCTCACCGAGGACGCGAGCTGGCAGCTGCCCTACTTCAAGCCGGGAACCGCCAAGTGCGCCAAGCGCATCCTCTACTCGGCTGAATAGCCTCTACTCGGCCGGGTAACCGCCGGCTCAGGCCGCGACGCCGTCGCCCGACAGGTCCGGACGCCCGGCTGGTGAGCCGTTCTGGATCCAGTGGCCGAGGCACTCGGGTGAGAAGAGCTGGTCGGCCACCAGGAACGCGGCACCCAGCAGGCCGGCGCGGTCGCCGAGCGGCGAGGTGGTGATGCGCAGATCGCGGGTGCTCAGGGCGGTGGAGCGGCCGTAGACCGTCCGCCGCAGTTCACCGAGGAAGATGTCACCACCGGAGCTGACCTGCCCGCCGACCACGATGAGCGACGGGTTGTAGAAGTTCACCAGCGTCGCCAGGACCCGGCCGACCAGGCGCCCTGATCGGGTCAGCAGGGCCAGGCTTGCCGGGTCGCCGGCGCCGGCGGCGGCCGTCACGTCCCGGGCGGTGATGTGGCCGGCGGCGCTCAGCACGTCCGCCAGCGCGGCGCTGCGCCCGGACTGCGCGATCGCCAACCCGTCGCGGCTGAGCGCGTACCCGCCGGCCAGTGCCTCCAGGCACCCGGTGTTCCCGCAGCGGCACAGGACGCTGTCATCGTCGAGCACCGACACGTGCCCGATGTCGCCCGCCGCGCCCTGGGCACCGCGATGCAGGCGGCCGGCGGAGATGAGCCCGGCGCCGATTCCGGTGCCCACCTTGACGTACAGCAGCTCCAGCTCGTT
>DASZEI010000214.1:0-3892 GCA_035940975.1 Jatrophihabitans sp.
GCACCGCACGCTCGCCGCGGCAGGTTGACCGCTGCCGCGGCGAGTGTGCTCGTCCTCGCCGGAGTCCTGCTGCTGGTGGTCGGCCTGCGTGCCCAGCGGCAGCCGCCGCAACCACCCGCCGCGGCGGCTGTTCCGTACGTCTCCTCCGAGCCGGCCGCTCAGCCGTCCGCCCCGTCCAGTTCAGCGTCCAGTTCGCCCAGAACCGGCGGCTCGTCCTCCACAGCGGCTGGACCGGTCCGGCCGGCCAGGGGCCCGCTGCTGGGCAGGTCGGTGCCGGTCCGGTTGGAGATTCCACAGCTCCAGGTTCGCTCGGAGCTGCTGCAACTGGGGCTCAACGCGGATCAGACAGTGCAGGTTCCGCCGCTGGCCAAGGATTCCCAAGCCGGTTGGTACAAGTTCTCCCCCACGCCGGGCCAGCTGGGACCCTCGGTGATTCTCGGCCATGTGGACTCCGCCGAGTACGGCCCGGGGATCTTCTTCAAGCTGGGTGCGCTGCGGCCCGGCAACACCCTGAGTGTCACGCGCTCCGACCGCATCACGGCGGTGTTCCGGATCGACCGGGTGGTGTCCTATCCCAAGGATCGCTTTCCGACCCTCGAGGTCTACGGCAACACCGACAGCGCACAGCTGCGGCTGATCACCTGCGGCGGCAAGTTCGATCTCAGTTCGCACAACTACGAAAGCAACATCGTCGCCTTCGCCACCCTGGTATCCAGCCATCCGGCCTAGTCCGCACCGGCGCCCGAAGAACGAGCAGAAACGAGCACTCCATGAAGACACGGCAACTCGCGACCGGCCTGAGCGCCCTCGCACTGGTGCTCACCGGTTGCGCATCCGGTAGCGACTCCGGCACCGCAACCCCAGCCGGCGCGGCCATGTCGATGGCGCCCGGCCAGTCCATGGCCGGCATGTCGATGGCGCCGGTCGACAGCGAGCCGTCGGAGGCAGCCAAGATGGTCTGTTCCGACGACATCCGCGACCAGGTGAGGACCGTGTTGAAACTGACCGCCCCGGCCCCGGTGCGGTCCAGCTGGCAGGACCAGCTCTACACCTGCACCTATACGCTGCCGATGGGCCGGATGGTGTTGTCGGTCAAGCAATCGGGCAGCAAACCGGCCGCCCGTGACTACTTCGAGGCACTGCGCACCGACCTCGGCAGCACCGAACCGTTGCTGGGGCTGGGTGAGCAGGCCTACGCGACCAGGACCGGAGTCGCGGTCGTCCTCAAGGACGACATGACGCTGCGGGTCGACACCACCGGGCTGCCGGCAGTGTTCGGCCCGGAGCAACAACGGCGCACCGACCTTGCCTACGAGATCGCCTCCGACGTGCTGGGCTGCTGGACCGGTCACGAGTAGGACGGCGGTTCACCACGCACAGAGGGTGGCGAGGCTCGCGCCTCGCCACCCTCTTACTTACTTCGTGCTATTCGGTTTGCTGGCTCCGGCCTGGTCAGGCCTTGCAGGACGCCAGCTCAGCGGGCGGGGTCGCCGACGGGTCACCGAAGAAGTAACCGGCACACGCGATCAGGAACACCGGGTTCTCCTCGGGGATCCAGTGACCGCTGTCGGGTGCGACAACCTCGCGGACGTCGCTGGCCACCGCCCGGAAGGAGGCGGCCACGCCCGGCCCGAAGACGTACTGGGCGCCCATCGCCAGCACCGGCAGGGTGATCTGGGGAGAGGCGTTGGCCTGGTTGTACTGGGCGTTCTGGGTGAACGCACGGTAGTACTCGTAGCCCGCACTACGGACGGCCGGGCTGCTGTACGCGCGGAAGTAGACCTGCTGGTCGATGGCCTCCGGGTGCTGGGCTCCGCTGAACAGCCAGCCCAGGTAGGTCGAGACGTCGCTGTTGTCGACGATGTTCTCCGGGGTGGGCTTGGGCGCGGAGTTCAACCCGAAGTGGAAGCTGAAGCCGTAGGCGCTCTCCAGGCCGAACCCGTTCAGCGGCGTCTCCAGCACTGCCATCCGGCTCACGTCGTTCGGGAACTGCTTGGCGTAGGGGTAGGCCACCAGCGCGCCGACGTCGTGGGACAGGATCTGGACCTGCTGGTAGCCCAGGGCCTGTACGGCCTCGTGCAGCCGGCGGGCGGTGTGCGCCGCGTCGAACCCGTCAGCCGGAATGGTCGACAAGCCCAGGCCAGGCAGGTCGATGGCGATCACGGTGTGCGTCTGTGCCAGGGCAGGCATCACCTTGTGCCATTCCCAGGAGGTCTCGGGCCAGCCGTGCAACAGCACCAGTGCCGGACCGCTGCCGCCCTTGACGTAGTGCAGGCTGGCGCCCTCGACCGCAACCATTCCCTGCGAGAAGGTGCTGTCGTACTGCGACTGCTTGAAGTGGACCTGGCCCTTGATCATCTTGCCGTGCGAGGCTTTGGCCAGGGCGGCCTGGCTCTGCACCGGCGTGTGCGAGGCGCCGCCGGCGCCCGCGCCGGCCGCGGTGCCGACCAGCACGGCCGAGGCGGCAACCAGTGCCCCGATGGCGGCACGGCCCCGGCGGCCCACACGCGGCTTGCCCGACCGGGTGGTCGAGGCAGGTGAAGCTGTATTGAACGGCATGTCATCTCCTTTGGATGATTGAGCGACGACGAGACGGACGACGCCTGCGGGTCACAAACCAGCGCAGTGCCTTGCAGTCCGTTCACGAAGCCCTTACGGGGAAAATCAGAACATCTTGCACCAGCGACGTCAACCGGGCAACGGTTACCCGACACTGGGCGGGTTCAGGGAATAAAACTCGGCAGGCCCGGACGTGCTGGCACAACCCCTTTCCGACAAAGCGCTTCTCGCACGACGCTGCCGAACGCGGACGAGCACTGGACTGGCAGACCGCTCCGGGTGAGACTCGAGGCTGGTATGCCCGATATGTAATTACTGAACCTTCACGGAGATGCGGCACCGGGCTGGCCAGCCAGCTCAGTACCGCATCCCAGGGCGCTTGGCCGTCAGGTCATGGGCACGCTGCCGCCGAGCACCACCGCGCGGTCTCTCACGTGCCGTCCGGTCACGGACGCCCTCCTCAGGCTGGTGTTGATCGGTAGTCGCGTAGCAGCCGGGTTGCACCTGACCAGCCCGCCGCCACGCCACGCCCATGATTCGCGACCGCGCCGAGGCCCGGCACCTTCACGATTGCTGTCTGGTGAGCGGGTGCCAGCAAGGCCCGCCGGCGGTTGCGGCGCGACGTGTCATGATCCTCCGGTGCCCGTCGAATCGTGGACGCTCCGCTCGCTCTTCGAGATTGGCGGTAGCTGCCAAGCAATCCTGGTCCGGCCCGGCGCGCGGCGATCTCATCGTGGCCGCCACGACCGGCTGGTCACGCCGATGTCCGGGGCCGGCAGATGCCGCTGACGAGGGAGCCCGCGTGCCCGAAGCACATGGTGTTCGGGCCGTGCGGCGGGGTCCGCGCCGACCTGTCCTGCGAGATGGCGGCGCACCGCTGCCCGTTCACCGAGAGCGCGACGGTGCCGGACTGGGCCGAGCCCTCCCCCGGTGATCGTCCGGTCAGCGCCCTGCTGGATGCCACCCGGTCCGGCCCGGTGGTGGTCACGGACCTGACGCTGCCGGCCTACGACGCCGATGCGGTGGCCCGGATCACCGCCGTACTGGCCGGCTCGTGCGACGCGCTGCTGGTCGGTGAGCACCAGAACCGCCCGGACTTCCCTCCGACCCTGATGGCAGCGCTGATCCGGCAGGCCGGCGGCACCGGATGGCTGACCCTGACCTGCCGGGACCGTAATCGGCTGGTTCTGGAACAGGATCTGATCGGGCTGCGGATCGCCGGCGCCGACGGGGTGCTGTGCGTGACCGGTGACGGGCGGGCCGAGGGCGTTCGACCAGGCGTCACCCAGGTGTTCGACCTGGACGGCACCCGGCTGGCCGGGCTGGCCGCCTC
>DASZEI010000215.1:0-2246 GCA_035940975.1 Jatrophihabitans sp.
GATCGACCACTCCAGCAAGCAGCAACTCACGAAGCTGAGCGCCACCGGTCTTGTGCCCCGCGGGCTCCGGACCGGACGCGTGCATCGCATACATCGCGCCTACCGCATCTTTGTCGTGGGGTCCCCGTTCCCCTGCCTATCGACCAGACAGCAAATTCACGATCCCATGGAATGCGCGTCCGCACAAACGGATGGTGCCCTGCGGTAGTCGAAATAGGCGGTATGACGCGCCGATAGACGGCGGCGAATTAGCTAAACCGCCCGTAGCCACACCTACTGCGCCTCGCTGCTGAGTAATGCCGAATTCACGGCCGAAATGAGCACAGTACCGCGTAAACGAAAGTTTCGATTGACCGTGTCGATAGACGATTAGCCAATGCTTTACAGCTCGAAACGGATTCAAGCGGGGTCTTCAGCGGTAGGCGGCCCGCTGGTCAACTGGCGATCAGTGAGGTGTCGTCGATGACGAACGAGGTTTGCAGCGTGGAGTCCTCGACACCGGTGAAGCTGATCCTGACGACCCGGCTGACCGACGAGGCGGAGATGGTGGAGGTGTGCAGCGTGTATCCGGTGTTCTTGTTCAGGTTCGAGTAAGTCGCCAAGACGGTCGGACGCCCCGCTACGGCCGAGGCCAGCCCCGCTACGGCCGCTGGGCGTCGGCCAGCACTCGGAGCAGGTTCTCCCCGGCCAGGCCGGCCAGTTCCGCCTCGGACCAGTGCCGGTCCAGCAGTTCGGCGAACAGCGCCGGGTAGCCGGTGACGTCCTCCAGCCCGACCGGCAACTGGTCGCAGCCGTCGTAGTCTCCACCGAGGCCGACGTGTGCCACCCCGGCCACCTCACGGACGTGCTCGACATGGTCGGCGACCTGGGCGACGGTGGCGGTGGGCCGCGGCGGCCCGTCGGCGGCGTAGCGCTCGACCGCCGCCATCCGGACCTGCCAGTCCCGGATGTTCTCGCCACGCTCCACCATCTGCGCGGTCACCTCGGCCTCGTAGGCGCGGCACTCCTCGCTGACGAAGGACGGCACGAACGTCACCATGCAGACACCGCCGTTGCCGGCCAGCGTGCTCAGCACGTCGTCGGGCACGTTGCGCACGTGGTCGCAGACCGCCCGCGCCGAGGAGTGGCTGAAGATCACCGGGGAGCTGGTCGCGGCCAGCGCGTCGCGCATGGTGTCGGCCGAGACGTGCGACAGGTCCACCAGCATGCCCAGCCGGTTCAGCTCGGCCACCACCTCGCGGCCGAAGTCGTTCAGCCCGCCCAGCACCGGCTCGTCGGTGGCCGAGTCCGCCCACGGCACGTTGTCGTTGTGGGTCAGGGTCAGGTACTGCACGCCCAGGCTGCACATCGCCCGCAGCACCGCCAGCGAGCTGTCGATCGAGTGGCCGCCCTCGGCACCCATCAGGCTGGCCAGCTTGCCCTGGCTCCAGGCCTGCCGGACGTCGGCCTCGGTCCTGGCCAGCACCATCCGGTCCGGGTAGCGGGCCACCATCCGGCGCACCACGTCGATCTGCTCGAAGGTGGCGGTGACCGCCCGCTCACCGGCCCAGCCGGCCGGCACGAACACCGACCAGAACTGCGCGCCGACGCCACCCTCGGCGAGCCGGACCAGATCGGTGTGGGTGCGGCTCTGCCGCTGGCCGACGTCGTAGGCGTCCAGGTCGTAGTTGACCAGTTGCCGGAGCTCGAAGGGCAGGTCGTTGTGCCCGTCGATGATCGGGTGGCTGGCGAGCAGCGCCCGGGCAGCGGCCAGCGAGTCCGCGGGGCTGATCACAGCTGGACGCTCTCGCCGGTGTCCAGGTGCTGGAAGCGGGTCACCCCGTAGAGCTGGTCGACCCGGCTGAGGTGGCCCTCGTAGAGGCCGCGGCCGACGTCGTTGATCAGGCCGTCATGGATCTGGAACGCCCGGCGCGCGCGCACCGAGATGGTGAAGTCCACGGTTTCGGCCACCTTCGCCCACGGCGCGTTGACCGGCACCAGCGCCGCCTCGACATCGGCATTGGGAACCACGTAGGAATCGCCGGGGTGATAGATCGCGTCGCCCACCAGGTAGCCGACGTTGGCGATCACCGGGATGGAGGAATGGATCAGCGCGTGCTGGCCGCCGTAGGTGCGCACCTGCAGGCCGCCGGCGACGAAGGACTGTCCGGGCCCGACGGCGGTGAGCCGCTCGCTGAGCGCCTGGTTGCCGGCCAGTTGATCGACGATCGACTGTGGCCCCCACACCCGCAGGTCCGGGTTCCGCG
>DASZEI010000216.1:0-10781 GCA_035940975.1 Jatrophihabitans sp.
TCAGTAGTCGCGCAGGTCCTCAGTAGTCGCGCAGGTCCTCAGCGGTCCCCCAGGTCCTGATCGGCGCTCAGTCCCACCAGGGCGGTGTACACCAGCACCCCGAAGAAGGCCTGAACCACCAGCGCCGCAGGGAAGGCGTGCAGGCTCAGCTGCGGTGAGAACGGCGCGTCGAGCCGGCGCGCCGAGCTGCCGCTGGGCAGCAACTCGCCGACCGCCCGGGCGAGCACCGAGCTGAGCACCCCGGCCACCGCCAGCGCGGCGAGCACCACCGGCCCGCGGAGGGCTCGCAGCCGCCAGGCCACCAGGCCGAAGACCATTCCCAGCCCGATCGACATCAGCACGAACCGGCCGTCGCCGGCGATCTGGGACTCGCTCTCCTCCGGGATCACGAAGGCAGGATTGCCGTCGCCGCCGGACAGCAGGTAGGACACCGTCCGCGGCGCCCAGGCCCGCCAGACCAGCCCCGCCAGCACTCCGGCCAGCAACTGCGCGGCCACCAGCAGGGCCAGGGGGCGCCAGGACCGGCCCGGGCCGCTGGGCTCGGCCGCCGGCGCGGGCCGGTCGGTGTCGGTGACGGCGTCGGTCATCGGCTCCCCTGGTCGGCTCCCCTGATCGGCGGTGGTCATCGGCTCCCCTGGTCGGCGGTCCCGCGCCGGTCGGCGGCGGGTGCATTCGGCGGCGGGCCGGCCGGTGCTGTCCCGGCCGGCCGGGCGGCCCGGCGGTTCGGCGCGTTGGGGCTAACGGTAAGCCGACCGTCGGCGAATACCGCACTGGGCGTGCGCCACACGCCGGGCTCGACGAGCGGGCTGGTCGGCAGCAGCACCAGCGCGGCGGGTTCGCCGACCAGCAGCCGGCCGGTCCGCCGGCGCATTCCGGCGGCGCCGGAGCTGTACTCGGTGGCGGCCCGCAACGCTCCCAGCCGACCCAGCCCGGTGTTGGCCAGCCGGTCCAGCTCGCGCGGGTCCACCGCCGGGGCGGCGTCCGAGCGGCCCAGGTCGGTGCCGTAGAGCAGCGGCACCCCCGCGGCGACCAGGTCGGCGGCGTTGGCCGCGGCGTCCCGGCCGAATCCGGAGGAGAAGAACATCTGCAGGGTGGAGGTCACCTTCACGCCGCTGTCGGCGATCCGCTCGATCAGCGCCGCGGGTAGCCGCTCGGTCGGGATGTGGGCCAGCTCGTCCACGCCGGCATCCACCGCCCGGCCGACCAGTTCGGCGCTCAGCGCATGGGCCAGCACCGGCAATCCGGCGTCGTGGGCGGCCGACACCACCGCCTGGACCACTGCCGGTGGCGGGACGGGGCCCGCGGCCGGACCGGGATCGAGTCCGAGTTTGATCAGGTCCACGCCGTCGGCGGCCAGCCGCTGCACCGCCCAGCGGGCCTGCACCGGGGACTCCAAGTACTCCGCGGCACCGTCGCCGGCCCAGCAGCCGGCCTGGTGACCGCCCGGGGCGATCAGCACCGGTCCGCTCACCGCGATCACCGGCCAGCCGGGCGGCGGCGGCTGGTGGCCGGTCCGCCAGCGAAGCGCCTCCCGCAGCGGCGAGGACAGGTCGCGGATGCCGACCAGCCCGGTCTCCAGGCCGGTCAACAGGTCAGCTGATCCGCTCGCCACGCCGTCGTTGTCGGCCGGCTGGCTCAGGTGCAGGTGGGCATCGACGACGCCCGGCACCACCCAGTGGTTCACCCCGCCCAGCACCAGCAGGTCACTGGGCAGGCCGGAGCGCTCGGCCCGGATGTCGGTGATCCGGCCGGCGCCGTCGACCACCACCAGGCCGAACCGGGGCTCGGTGGCACCGCCGGCCCACACGGTGCCGAGAAAGGCGACCCCGCGGCTGGGAACGGCGCCGGATCCGAGCCGCCGGGACCGGATCAGCCCCAGGCCGGTTCTGGCCCGCTGTGCCAGCACCGCCGGCAACCGCCGCACACCATGCCGGCCTGGCGGCTGCTCCTCCTCGGTCACCCGCCCATCTTCGCAAAGGGGAAGTACTCACACTCGCCGCAGCCCAGCCATCGCGGGCCCTTCGTGAACCGGACCAGGTATTGCACCGGTCAAGGGCCTCCCGCTCGTGCCTCGTCAGCTCCCTTGGAAATACTTGCGCTAAACCCAGAGTGGTTTTACTATGAGTTCAGTAAACTTACTTCGGAAAGGACTTCTAATGTCACCCACTGCCACTAGCGAGGAGAAGGCCGAGCTGCTGAGGCGTCTGACGACTGTCGTGGACGACTTCTTCAACCAGCCGCACAACCGCCTTCATGCCGTAGCCGCCCCTGCCGAACTCGGCGGCTATACGGTCGTATCCGCCGACCGAATCGAAGGCGGGTTCGACCACCGCTGGCCCGACCGGAAGGTTGCTGCCGAATACCGCCCCACTGTTGACGTGCCCACGGCTCGATATGTGGTTCGCACAGACGTGGGGGACTACTCGCTGCTGATCGGTGCCGAGAAGGGTGGACGCGCTACTCATGGCTTGAAGAATCGCGGCCGGATCGTCGTATTCGTTCAACGTGGGGCTGGCAATGTGGGGCTTTACCCCCTGGTGGAGTTCGCGGAGACCGACGTCGTCGATGCCGAGGGCCGACGTCTCTACGCGGCGCGGGTCGTGCGTCCCGCTGACGCGCGTAAGGCAGCTACCGCCGAGCACCTACCAGAGCTCCGGCAGGTACCTCACCTCCGTGACGCGGACATCCGGCGGGGCGATGAGATCTACGCCAACATGCAGAACGGCCCAGCCCTCTACATCGTCGTATCAGTCAACGACGTCGAGGCGATGCTTGTCCACGCCGTATGGGTGGGTCGAGCGCGTGGCGGCGGCCGGCTCCCCCGTCCAGCTTGACCCAGTGCTATTCACTGTTAGTGGTATATTCACTTCTACTGTGAATAATGCCCAGACAGTAAACAATGGTGAGCAGCTGGAAGCTTTGGCACTCCAGCTTCTCCGCAGCGTGCCTGGGGTCAGGGCGGTCGAGACAGAAGTACCCGTCAGGGACGGTCGACGCCTCGATGGGATCATATGGTTCGGCGACCGGCCAGCCCCGGTGGTCTTCGAGGTGAAGAGGCACGCTAACGCGGCCACTGCGTGGCAACTCATTGACTACGCGCGGCACCTCGGTAGGGACGCCTACGGGTACATCCTCATTGCGGGGAACTCGACCGCCGAGGCGCGAGCCCTTCTCGCTGAGCACGGGATCGGTCTGATCGACGGGCTTGGCAACGCCCATGTCGAGCTTCCGGGGCTCTTGATCCACATGGAGCAACGCCAGCGAGCGAAAGCTCGACCTGATCGACCAGCCGTTCCCCGCCTGACCGGGAAGGCCGGTGTCGTAGCGCAAGCACTGCTCCTTGAGCCTGAACGCGCGTGGAAGATCGCCGACGTAGCAGGCGTGGCCGACGTCTCGGCTGGCTTGGCGCACCGCGTACTGGCCCGGCTTGAGACCGAGAGCCTGATGACAGCGGAGGGCATGGGTCCCCAGCGTTTCCGTCGAGTGGTCAACCCCACCGCGCTCCTCGACCTGTGGGCTGAGGAGACGGTGGCGGAGCGACCGCACCGGATGCTGGCACACGTCGTCGCCAGAACGTCCGAAAGGCGCATGCGAAACCTCGCGCAGAACCTTGAATTCATGGAAACCCCGTACGCGATTACCGGGGCGTCGGCTGCTGCTCTGCTCGCACCCTTGGTCACAGCGATTCCAACAACGGAGGTCTGGCTCCCGGCGAAGCTGCTGACCGATGACGCTCTCGCGGCGGCACGCGCCGAGCCGGTCACTGAGGGCGCGAACGTCGTGCTCCTGCAGGCGAAGGGCGATGCACCACTGGCATTCGCGCGCCGCCATGAAGACGTGATGATCGTGAACGTCTTTCGTCTGTACGCAGATCTCCGTCGCGATCCCCGCCGTGGACGTGAGCAGGCTGACAACCTGCGGCGGGAGGTGATCGGATTTTGAGCCGCGAACACTTCACCGACTATGACGAGGAGACAACCGCCCGGTGCGAGAAGGTCCTGCTAACGCTATTGGGCGACCTCGGGCCGTGGCGGGACCGTATCTACCTGGCAGGCGGGCTGGCGCCGCGGTATCTGGTCGGCCGGGTGCCAGAAGGCGCAGCCGCCCACGTGGGTACATCGGACGTCGACCTCATCATCGGCCTGGCGCTCGGAGATGAGACACCCGAGACGTATCGCACCCTTCAGAACAACCTCAAGACATCGAAGTTCGAGCAAGGCAGGCCGAGCTTCCGGTGGTACCGCGACGTGGACGGCGTGAACGTCGTTGTCGAGTTCCTCTGTGAGACGGAGCGCGTGGAGCCCGGCGCGATCTTCCGGCCAACCGGCGAAGCGGTGGGGTCGAATCTCGGGGCGTTCAACGTGCGTGGTGCCCAACTGGCGGCCCAGGACTACATCGAATACATGATTGAAGGCGAGCGCCTCGACTAGGGTGGCCTGTCGAAGGTGACGCTACGCATCGCCAACGTGCTGCCGTACGTCGTTCTCAAGATCAACGCCTTCCAGGACCGCCATGAGAACAAGGATGCCTACGATCTCGTGTTCACGCTGCTCAACTTCGGCGAAGGCCCGTCGGACGCGGGAAGATCGGCAGCAACTAGTCCGGTCGCGCACTTCGATCAGGTCAGGGAAGCAATGACCCTGATGGCCGAACGGTTCGAGTCAGCGGCTCACGATGGTCCGGCGGCGTATGCGCACTTCCTGGCGGTCACCGGTGAGGATGAGGAGGCGGCGCGCTTTCGACAGGACGCGTTCGCCGTCGTGCGGCAATTCCTGAAAGCCTTTCGGGAATCCCTGTCCGACTGAGCTACCAGCCATGCCGGCCTGGCAAGCACCCGGCGCAATCCTTACTCGACCCAGAGACTCTTCCGCTCAGAATCGGCCGGGCGGCGCCTGGCGCAACAGGATCTGCAGCTCGTCGACCTGGCTGGGCGGCACCACCTTGGTGAGGTCGACCCGGCTGAGGGCCTGCAGGGTGTGCGCCCGGCGCAGCGGGCGCAGCAGCCGCCAGCCGATCAGCAGCGGAGCCCAGGGCGTGCCCGGCAGCCCCACCCGGCGCAGCTCGCGGCGCAGGTCCCGGCGGGTGCGGGTGACCAGGGCCGCGACCCGAGGCTCCAATGGCCCGAGCCGGCTCGATCCGGACAGCCGGCGAGAGACACCGCTGAGCACGCCGCGCACCGCCAGGATCACCAGCGCGACCAGGCCCAGCAAGACCGCCAGCAGCTTCAGGCCGCCGAGCCAGCTCAGGGCCGCGAGCAGCAGCACCACGACGCCGGTCCACTGCACGGCGTTGATGATCGAGCTGCCCAGCGCCCGGGTCAGCAGGTAGCGCCGCAGCACCGCTTGGCCGGCCGCCGAACCGGGACCGAAGTTGCCCACCTCGATGACCGGCCGCTCACCGAACATCGGGCGCTCCTTGGGGACTGGGCGCTTTACCAACACCGGACGCTCGGGGTTGCCACCGGGGGACGCTGACGGCCGCCCGGGCCGGATCTGCTCGCTCATGCTGATTCAACGATCTCGGGCCCCGTTGTAGTTCCACAGCGTTGTAGTTCCTCAGCGTTGTAGTTCCTCAGCGTTGTAGTTACTCAGCGCGCCTCGGTCGGTTCGAACTTCCCGCCGCCCACCCCTGCGCGGCTCAGCGGCCCGGCGAACTCCCAGCCTGCGAGCCGCCGACCGCGTTCGGGCCGAGCAGCGCCTTGAGGTCGCCCATCAGCGCCTGGGAGGCGTGCACCCGCAGCTGATCGGGCAGCCGCATCACGTGCCGGTGGCCGAAGCCCAGTTCCAGGTGCACCTCGGTGGTCCCCGGATGCGAGGCCAGCACCTCGCGGAGCCGTTCGATGACCAGCGGGGTGGCCCGAGCCTGGTCGACCGTGACCCGGACCGGCCCGCGCGGGCCTTCGGCCAGGTTCGGCACGCTGAGTTCCGAGCCGATCAGCCGGATGGCGTCCTCCCGCCCGTCCACCCGGCCCCTGATCACCACGATCGCGTCCTCGGCGATCTGCAGCCCGACCTGGGCATAGGACGCCGGGAAGAACAGCACCTCGATGGAGCCTTCGAGGTCTTCCAGGGTGACCTGCGCCCAGGCCTTGCCGTCCTTGGTCATCCGCCGGGTGACGCTGGACAGGATGCCTGCCACCGTGACCATCTGACCGTCCTTGACGGCCTCGGTCTGCAGGTCGGCGATGCTCACCTCGGCCGCCGAGCGCAGGATGTGCTCGACCCCCAGCAGCGGGTGGTCACTGACATACAGACCCAGCATCTCCCGCTCGAAGTTGAGCAGCACCGACTTGTCCCACTCGCCCTCGGGCACCCGGACGGCGAACACGTCGCCGAGGCCACCGGCACCGGAGTCGTCGTCGCCGAACAGGTCGAACTGGCCGATCGCCTCGGCGCGCTTGGTGCTCAGCACCGCGTCGATCGAGGCCTCGTAGACCTGGATCAGGCCCTTGCGGTGGTGGCCCAGCGAGTCGAAGGCGCCGGCCTTGATCAGCGCCTCGACGGTGCGCTTATTGCAGGCCACCGCGTCGACCTTGCGCAGGTAGTCGGCGAAGTCGGTGAAATTCGTATTGGCCTTGCGTGACACGGCGATCGAGGCCACCACGTTGCCGCCGACATTGCGCACCGCCGACAGGCCGAAGCGGATGTCGGTGCCGACCGGGGTGAAGTTGGCGTCGGAGGCGTTCACGCACGGCGGCAGCACCTTGATGCCCATCCGCCGGCACTCGGCCAGGTAGACGGCCATCTTGTCCTTGTCGTCCTTGACCGAGGTGAGCAGCGCGGCCATGTACTCGGCTGGGTAATTGGCCTTGAGGTAGGCCGTCCAGTAGGACAGCAGGCCGTAGGCAGCCGAGTGGGCCTTGTTGAACGCGTAGTCGGAGAACGGCACCAGGATGTCCCACAGCGTCTTGATGGCGCCGGCCGAGTAGCCGTTGGTGGCCATCCCCGCCGAGAACTTCTCGTACTGGGCGTCCAGTTCCGACTTCTTCTTCTTGCCCATCGCCCGGCGCAGCAGGTCCGCGCCGCCGATGGTGTACCCGGCCAGGTGCTGGGCGATCGCGATGACCTGCTCCTGGTAGATGATCAGGCCGTAGGTGTCGCTGAGGATCTCGGCCAGCGCCGTTTCGAGCTCCGGGTGGATCGGCACCACCGGCTCCCGGCCGTTCTTGCGGTTGGCGTACTTGTTGTGCGAGTCGGCGCCCATCGGGCCGGGCCGGTACAGCGCGATGACCGCCGAGATGTCTTCGAAGTTGTCCGGCCGCATCGAACGCAGCAGCGCCCGCAGCGGGCCGCCGTCGAGCTGGAAGACGCCGAGGGTGTCGCCGCGGGTGAGCAGCTCGTAGGTGAGCTTGTCATCCAGCGACAAGTCCTCCAGCACCAGGTCGATGCCCCGGTTGGTTCGGATGTTGTCGACCGCGTCGTCCAGGATGGTGAGGTTGCGCAACCCCAGGAAGTCCATCTTGATCAGGCCGAGGCTCTCGCAAGACGGGTAGTCGAACTGGGTGATGATGGCGCCGTCGGCCTCGCGGCGCATGATCGGGATGACGTCGATCAGCGGATCGCTGGACATGATCACGCCGGCCGCGTGCACCCCCCACTGCCGTTTGAGGCCTTCCAGCCCCTTGGCGGTGTCGACCACCCGCTTGACCTCGGGGTCGGCGTCGTACAGCGAGCGGAACTCGCCGCCCTCGCCGTAGCGGTTGTGGGCGGGATCGAAGATCTTCGAGAGCGGGACATCCTTGCCCATCACCGGCGGCGGCATCACCTTGGTGATCCGGTCCCCCATCGCGAACGGGTAGCCCAGCACCCTCGCCGCGTCCTTGACCGCCTGCTTGGCCTTGATGGTGCCGTAGGTGACGATCTGGGCCACCCGCTCGTCGCCGTACTTGTCGGTGACGTAGCGAATCACCTCGCCGCGCCGGCGCTCGTCGAAGTCCACGTCGAAGTCGGGCATCGAGACCCGGTCGGGGTTGAGGAACCGCTCGAAGATCAGCCCGTGCCGCAGCGGGTCGAGGTCGGTGATCCGCATCGCGTAGGCCACCATGCTGCCGGCACCGGAGCCGCGGCCGGGGCCCACCCGGATGCCGTTCTCCTTGGCCCAGTTGATGAAGTCGGCGACCACCAGGAAGTAGCCGGGAAAGCCCATCTGGGTGATCACGCCGACCTCGAAGTCGGCCCGCTGGCGGACCTCGGCCGGAATGCCGCCGGGGTAGCGGGCCAGCAGTCCCCGCTCGGTCTCCTTGACGAACCAGGACGTCTCGTCCTCGCCCTCGGGAACCGGGAACCGGGGCATGTAGTTGCGCGACTCGTCGAAGGCGATCCGGCACCGTTCGGCGATCAGCAGGGTGTTGTCGCACGCCTCGCGCAGCTCGTACTTGTCGGCCCACAGCGAGCGCATCTCGGCCGGCGACTTGAGGTAGAAGTCCTTGGCGTCGAACTTGAACCGGTTCTGATCCTGCATGGTCTTGCCGGACTGGACGCACAGCAGCACCTCGTGGGCGTCGGCGTCCTCGGCCCGGGTGTAGTGCAGGTCGTTGGTCGCCACCATCGGCAGGCCCAGGTCCTTGCCCAGCCGGAGCAGGCCGTCCCGGACCCGGGTCTCGATGGCCAGGCCGTGATCCATCAGCTCCAGGAAGAAGTTGTCCTTGCCGAAGATGTCACGGAACTCGGCCGCCGAGGCCCGCGCATTGTCGTAGTTGCCGATCCGCAGCCAGGTCTGGATCTCACCGGACGGGCAGCCGGTGGTCGCGATCAGGCCCTGGGCGTAGTCGTTGAGCAGTTCGCGGTCGGCCCGGGGCTTGTAGAAGAAGCCTTCCAGGCTGGACCTGCTGGACAGCCGGAACAGGTTGTGCATGCCGGCGGTGCTCTCGGCCAGCAGGGTCATGTGGGTGAAGGCGCCACTGCCCGAGACGTCGTCCTCGCCGCCGGAGTTCCAGCGCACCCGGCTGCGGTCGCCGCGATGGGTGCTGGGGGTGAGGTAGGCCTCCATGCCGACGATCGGCTTGACGCCGTGCTGCTTGGCCTTCTTGTAGAACTCGTACGCGCCGAAGACGTTGCCGTGGTCGGTCATGGCCACCGCCGGCATGCCCATCCGGGCGGTCTCGGCGAACAGGTCGTCGAGCCGGGCGGCACCGTCGAGCATCGAGTACTCGGTGTGCACGTGCAGATGGACGAAGGAGTCGGACTGTCCGGTAACGGTCACAGCAGTGCCCACGTCCTTCGGTTCGGGTGGCGCCCCTCGATCGGGCTGGCCAGCGGATTCCGATTCTGCACCTCTGATCTGACAACGGGGTGATGACCCGATCCGCGAGTCTCTCAACCTGCCCTTGAGGGTTTGCCAGGGTCGGCCGGGACGAACCAGTTCCTGTCGGCCGGCTGTGACAGCATGAGCCTCATGTCCATCATCAAGATCAACGCCATCACCGTGGCCGCCGACAGCGGCGACGAGCTCGCCAAGCGATTCGCCGCCCGGGCCGGCGCGGTCGACGACCAGGAGGGTTTCGAGGGCTTCGAGCTGCTGCAGCCGACGGACGGGCGGACCACCTGGCTGGTCGTCACCCGGTGGCGCGACGAGGACGCCTTCAACGCCTGGGCCAGCTCGCCGGCCTTCGGCCGGGGTCACCAGTCCGAGGGGCCGCACGCGCAGGCCGGTGAGGGTGAGCAGCCCAAGAAGCCGGTCGGGGTCAGCAGCGAGCTGTGGTCCTACGTCGTGGCCGGCGGCTCGGCCGGTAGCTCGGCCGGCGGCTCAGCCCCGTAGCGGCGGCTCGGCCGGCAGCTCAGCCCCGTACTAGGACTCGGCCTCCAGGACGTCCAGGGCGTGCTGCAGGTCCGGCGGAAACGGCGACACCACCGTCAGCCGGTCCCCGGTGCCGGGATGCTCGAACGACAGCGATCGGGCGTGCAGCCACTGCCGGGTCAGGCCGAGCCGCCGGCTCAGCACCGGATCGGCACCGTAAACGGTGTCGCCGCAGCAGGGGTGGCGCAGCGCCGCCATGTGCACCCGGATCTGGTGGGTGCGCCCGGTCTCGAGCCGGACGTCGAGCAACGAGGCGGCCCGGTAGGCCTGCACCGTCTCGTAGTGGGTGAGGCTGGGCCGGCCGCCGGCCACCACCGCGAACTTCCAGTCCGAGGACGGATGCCGGTCGATCGGCGCGTCCACCGTTCCGCTGCTCGGGTCGGGGTGACCCTGCACGAGCGCGGAATACAGCTTTTCCACGGTGCGCTCCTTGAACGCCCGTTTGAGTTGGGTGTAGGCCCGCTCGCTCCTGGCGACCACCATCACGCCGGTGGTGCCGGCGTCCAGCCGGTGCACGATGCCCTGCCGCTCGGCCGCGCCCGAGGTCGACAGCTGGATGCCCATCGCCGCCAGCCCCTGGGTGACCGTGGGGCCCTCCCATCCGATGCTCGGGTGCGCCGCGACGCCGACCGGCTTGTCGATGACCACCAGGTCGTCGTCGCAGTGCAGCACGTTCAGCCCGTCCACCGCCCGGGGGGGCGCGGCGGCCAGATCCACCGGCTCGGGGATGCTGATCTCCAGCCAGGACCCGCCGCGGACCTTCTCCGAGCGGGCCGGGCTGCCGCCGTCCAGGGTGACCGCCCCGTCGTCGATCAGGCCGGCCGCGGCGGACCGGGACAGCCCGAACAGCCGGGACAGCGCGACGTCCAGCCGCAGGCCGTCCAGGCCGTCGGGCACCGGCAGCATCCGGACGTCAGCCATGCGGCCTGCGCTCGCCGGTCGGGTCGGCGGGCAGCGAGGGCTGGTCCCCTACAGGCCCGGGCTCG
>DASZEI010000217.1:0-7077 GCA_035940975.1 Jatrophihabitans sp.
CGCGCGGCCGGGGCGGGCAGGACGCCGGTGGGCCCAGCGCCGGCGAGCAGGAGCAGTCCTGGCGCGGCGTGGAGTACCGGCTGCGGCCGGTGTCCGGCTCCGCGGCCGGTGGGCCAGGCCCGGAGCGGCCCTACCGGTGCCCGGGCTGCGACCAGCTGCTGGCGGCCGGCGCCGCGCATCTGGTGGCCTGGCCGGCCGATGACCTGGACGCCTCCGACCGGCGGCACTGGCATGCGGCCTGCTGGCGGGCCCGGGACCGGCGAGCACCGGGCATCCAGCGCAGCCGCAACGCCCCGCGCTACGGCTGAGCCGCCGCGCTCGGCCCGTGACCCGGCTGACCGCGCCGGAGCAGGGGGTGAACCGGTTCAGCGGCCGGCCTGCCGGGGCAGCACCACCTCGCGCATGATCAGGGTGATCACCGCGACCAGCGGGATCGAGATCAGGAATCCGATCACGCCCAGCATGGTGTATCCGGCCAGCGCCCCGACCAGGGCGGCCGCCGGGCTGATCCGGACCGACCGGTGGAGCAGGTGGGGGATGAACATCAGGCGGGCCACCACCTCGTAGGCGAGGAAGAATCCGATCACCCCGATGCCGGTGGGCACCGACTCGAGCAGCACGACGGTCGAGACCACCAGCGCGCCCAGCACGGTGCCGACCACCGGCGCGAGGTCGAGCAGTGCTGCGATGAACGCCAGCGCGAACGGGTAGGGCACCCCGACGGCCCACAGGAACACCAGCGTGAAGCCGCCGCGCAGCAGGGCCAGGGCGGCCGTGCCGACGACGTAGGCGCCGATCTGGGCCACGATCTTGTCGCCGATCCGGCTGACCTGCGGCCGGCGCGAGGCCGGTGTCAGCCGGTAGGCGAAGGCGGTGATGTCGGGCAGGTAGGCCAGGAAGTAGAGCGTCAGGATCGCCAGCGTGAAGACCTCGAAGATGGTCGAGGCGACAGTGGTGCCGACGCTGAGCAGGTTGCCGGCCACCTGCTGGATGACCGCCGAGCCCTCCAGCCGGTTCTTCAGCGAGGTCAGCAGGCCGAACCGGCGGTCCAGCTCGGCGATCCGGCGGTTGTGCTGCAGGTCGGTGACGTAACCGGGCAGGTTGTGCAGGAAGGTGGTGGTCTGATCGACCAGCGGCGGCACGACCGCCAGGCACATGCCGGTCAGGAACACCAGCGTGGCGAGGAACACGATCGCCACCGACAGCCCGCGCCGCAGGCCGGTGGCCTCGATCCGGCGCACTGCCGGGTCCAGCCCGGCGGCCAGGAACAGCGACAGGGCCAGCAGCAGCAGGGTGTCCTTGCCGTGGTCCAGGGCCCGGAACAGCAGGTAGGCAAAGCCGAAGCCGATCGCCGCGGTGAGCCCGAGCCGGAACGGGGAGTAGGTGGCGAAACCTCGCCTCGGGCGAGCGGTCAGCGGGTGGCCGGCCAGCTGATGGTCGGCTGGCTGATGGTCGGCGGGCTGCTCATGGGACGGCAGAGCCGGCTCGGTCACGGGGGAGCGGTATCGGAGATGACCGCTGCCAGCCGCTCGTGCAGCTCCCGCAGCCGCTGGTGCGTGCGCTCCCGTTCGGCATCCAGCGCCTCGGCCTGCTGGCGGGCTTCGGCGACCAGCTGCTCGGCCTGCTGGCGGGCTTCGGCGACCAGCCGTTCGGCGGTCTCGCGGGCCGCCTGGTGGTCGGACTGGGCCTGCCGCTCGGCGGCGCTGCGCCGGCCGCGCAGGGTGATCTCGAAGTCCTGCTCGGCGGTTCGCAGCCGCTCGATCGAGGCCCGCTCGGCCGCCGCTCGAGCCCCGGCGGCCTCGTTGTCCAGCCGGTCCCGTTCGGCGGTGGCGGTCTCGGTGATACTGGCCGCGGCGGCGACGGCCTTGTCCAGCTCGGCGGTGGCCTGGTCGAGGATCCGGCCCGCCTCGGCCCGGGCCTTGTCCAGCTCGGCCGCGCTCTGCACCCGGGCCTGGGCGAGCTTCTGGTCGGCCTCCGCCGAGCGCTGGGTGGCCGCGGCGGTGAGCCGTTGCTGGGTGGCGGCGGCCTCGGACCGGACCCGTTCGGCGTCCGCACGGGCGGCCGACAGCACCCGGTCGGCCTCCTGCTCGGCCGCGCGCCGGATCCCGGCGACCTCCTCCTCGGCGTTGCGCCTGGTCTGGTCGGCCTCCTCGGTGGCCAGCTGCAGCATGTCGCGGATCCGGTCCGAGACGTGCACCACCGGGCTCGGCGCCTCGGCGGCCTTGGCTGCCTGCTGCTTGAGCGACTCGATGTAGGCCTCGCGGCTGGCCAGTTGAGCTGCCCGGTCGGCGCTGGTGGCCAGCGCTGCGTCGCGGGCAGCCTTCAACTCGGCGATCTGGTTTTCGGCCTGGGAGACGTAGCTGTCCACCTGGCGCTTGTCGTAGCCCCGGATGCCGACGTCGAAGATCGGTTCGTCCTCGTCGAGCAACGGCAGGAGTTCTGTGCTGTTGTCGTCTGCTGCCATGCCTCCATGGTCGCATGTTCGGCGTCCGTGTGGCTGCGGCGCAGCCGTGTTCGGTTCAGCGACCGTGGTCTGCGACGAGCTGCCGGCTCCGCTCAGGCGTCGCGGAACCGGTTGATGGCGCTGAGGTGCTGGCTCCGCAGCTCCGGCGCGGTGACGCCCTGCCCCTCGCCGTCGGCCAGGCACAGCACGCCGACCTTGCCCTGGTGGGCGTTGCGGTGTACGTCGTAGGCGGCCTGGCCGGTCTCGGCCAGCGGGTAGGCCCGCGACAGCGTCGGGTGGATGGCGCCCCGGGCGATCAGCCGGTTGGCCTCCCAGGACTCGCGGTAGTTGGCGAAGTGCGAGCCGATGATCCGCTTGAGGTTCATCCAGAGGTAGCGGTTGTCGAACTCGTGCAGGTATCCCGACGTCGAGGCGCAGGTGACGATGGTGCCGCCCCGCCGCGCGACGTAGACCGAGGCGCCGAAGGTCTCGCGGCCCGGATGCTCGAACACGATGTCGGGATCGTCGCCGCCGGTCAGCTCCCGGATCCTGGCACCGAGCCGCTTCCACTCGGACTGGTCCTGGGTGTGTTCGTCCTTCCAGAACCGGTAGTCCTCGGCGGACCGGTCGATGATCAGCTCGGCGCCCATCCGGCGGCACAGCTCGGCCTTGTCCGGCGAGGAGACCACGCAGACCGGGATGGCGCCGCCGTTGAGCGCGTACTGGGTGGCATAGCCGCCCAGGCCGCCGGAGGCGCCCCAGATCAGCACGATGTCGCCCTGCTTCATGTTGGCGCCGTTGTGGCTGACCAGCTGCCGGTAGGCGGTGGAGTTGACCAGGCCGGGGGAGGCGGCCTCCTCCCAGGTCAGGTGCTCGGGCTTGGGCATCAGCTGGTTGGACTTGACCAGGGCGAGCTCGGCCAGCCCGCCGAAGTTGGTCTCGAAGCCCCAGATCCGCTGCTGCGGGTCCATCATGGTGTCGTCGTGGCCCTGTGGCTCCTCCAGCTCCACCGACAGGCAGTGTGCCACCACCCGGTCGCCGACCTGCCACCGTGAGACGCCGGGGCCGGTCCGCAGCACCACGCCGGACAGGTCGGAGCCCACCACGTGATACGGCTGATCGTGCTTGCGGGCCAGCTCCGAGCTGCGGGCGTAGCGGCGCAGGAACTCGAACGTCGACACCGGTTCGAAGATGGACGTCCAGACGGTGTTGTAGTTGATGGCGCTGGCCAGCACCGCGATCAGCGCCTCGCCCGGGCCCACCTCCGGAGTCGGCACCTGCTGCAGATGCAGCGACTTGCGCGGGTCCTTGTCGCGGGTGGCCAGCCCCTCGAACATGCCGGCCTCGTCGGCGCGCACCACCACGCCCCGGTAGCTGGCGGGAACTGCCAGCCCGGCCAGTGCGGCTAGTGAGTCCTCGCTGGCAGAGTTGCCGGCAGAGTCGCCGGCAGCATTGACGGCGGCACGTATCTGGTCCACGGCGAACGCCCTTTCGGGTTGACGCGCAGGATGGGACGGGTGCCAGCAGGTTACTGACGGGTAGCGCTTCCGGGCCGGATGTGGTGACCGGTTCCACACCCTGATGCGACACGCGGTTGCTAGGAGGCGGGTTCCACCAGCTCGATCAGCACGCCCCCGGCGTCCTTGGGATGCACGAAGTTCACCCGGGAGCCGGCGGTGCCGCGCCTGGGCTCGTCGTAGAGCAGCCGCAGGCCCTTGGCGCGCAGCTCGGCCGACACCGCCTCGACGTCGTCGACGGTCCAGGCCAGCTGCTGCAGGCCGGGGCCCTTGCGGTCGAGGAACTTCGCGATCGTGGAGCTGTCGTCCAGCGGTGCCAGCAGCTGGATCCGGCTGCTGCCGTCCCCGACCGCGAGCATCGCCTCCCGGACGCCCTGCTCGGCATTGACCTCCTCGTGCACGCTCAGGATGCCGAAGGTGTCGCGGTAGAAGGCGATCGCCGCGTCCAGGTCGGCGACGGCGATGCCGACATGGTCGATCCGCAGGATGGTCATGGCTCATGGTGCGGGTTGCGGGCCGCCGGAGAAAGAGGCGGTGGCGCGGCTCATAGGCCGGCGGGGCTGGCTCGGGCCGGCCGGCTCGATATTGTGGACATACTGTGCCGCGGCAGCCACCCCTTCTCCGCGGCGTTCGGGGCAGGCCGTTGAACTGCCCGCCGCAGCTGTAGGAGGCCCACATGTCAGCAACCACCTCGGTCATCGTCGCCGGTGCGCGTACCCCGGTCGGCAAACTGCTCGGCTCGCTCAAGGACTTCTCCGGCACCGACCTCGGCGGCCTGGCCATCAAGGCCGCGCTGGAGAAGTCCGGCGTCGCCCCGGAGCAGGTGCAGTACGTGATCATGGGCCAGGTGCTCACCGCCGGCGCCGGCCAGATCCCGGCCCGCCAGGCCGCCCACAAGGCCGGTATCCCGCTGAGCGTCCCGGCGCTGACCATCAACAAGGTCTGCCTGTCCGGCATCGACGCGATCGCGCTGGCCGACCAGCTGATCCGGGCCGGCGAGTTCGAGGTGGTGGTGGCCGGCGGCCAGGAGTCGATGACCCAGGCCCCGCACCTGCTGCCCAACTCCCGCGAGGGCTTCAAGTACGGCACCGTCGAGATGACCGACCACATGGCCTACGACGGGCTGTGGGACTTCCTCACCGACCAGGCGATGGGCGGGCTGACCGAGGCCGCCGCCACCGGCGAGTGGGAGTTCAGCCGGGCCGAGCAGGACGCCTACGCCGCCCGCAGCCACCAGCAGGCGGCCGAGGGCTGGAAGAACGGCATCTACGACGACGAGGTGGTGCCGGTCCTGATCCCGCAGCGCAAGGGTGAGCCGCTGGAGTTCCGCTACGACGAGGGCGTCCGGGGCGACACCAGCGTCGAGACGCTGGCCCGGCTGCGACCGGCGTTCCGCCCGGACGGCACCATCACCGCCGGCTCCGCCTCGCCGATCTCCGACGGCGCCGCGGCGGTCGTGGTGATGAGTAAGGCCAAGGCGGAGGAGCTGGGCCTGAGCTGGCTGGCCGAGATCGGCGCGCACGGCACGGTCGCCGGGCCGGACTCGACCCTGCAGCACCAGCCGGCCCAGGCGATCCGGGCCGCGGTGGCCAAGGAGGGCATCACGGTCGCCGACCTGGACCTGATCGAGATCAACGAGGCGTTCGCCGCGGTCGGGCTGGCCTCGGCCAAGGAGCTCGACGTGCCGGCCGACATCGTCAACGTCAACGGCGGCGCTATCGCCATCGGCCACCCGATCGGGATGTCGGGCGCCCGGATCACCCTGCACCTGGCGCTGGAGTTGCAGCGCCGTGGTGGCGGGATCGGGGTGGCGGCCCTGTGCGGCGGCGGCGGCCAGGGTGACGCCCTGATCATCCGGGTTCCCAGGCGCGAGGGCGGGCAGAGCTCGACGACCCAGAGTCCGGTGGCCTGATCGGTGGCCTCCGGGCGACCTTCCCCGCGCAGCGCAAAGGCCGACATCGCCGAACTCGTGGAGCGGGCCAGGCAGGCCGATCCGCGTTCCGTCGCCAGGCTGATCTCCCTCGTCGAGGACGGTTCGCCCGCGCTGCGCGAGGTCGCTGAGCGGCTGATGCCCTTCACCGGGCAGGCCCAGGTGGTGGGCATCACCGGCTCGCCCGGAGTGGGCAAGTCGACCTCGACGTCGGCGCTGGTCGGCGTGCTGCGCGCGGCCGGCAAGCGGGTGGCGATCCTGGCGGTCGACCCGTCCTCGCCGTTCTCCGGCGGCGCGCTGCTCGGCGACCGGGTGCGGATGCAGGATCACGCCACCGATCCGGGCGTGTTCATCCGGTCGATGGCCACCCGGGGCCACCTCGGTGGCCTGGCCGCCGCCGCCCCCCAGGCGCTGCGGGTGCTGGACGCGGTGGGCTGTGACGTGGTGCTGATCGAGACGGTAGGCGTGGGCCAGTCCGAGGTCGAGGTGGTGCAACTGGCCGACACCACGGTGGTGCTGCTGGCGCCGGGAATGGGCGACGGGATCCAGGCGGCCAAGGCCGGCATCCTCGAGATCGCCGACGTCTTCGTGGTCAACAAGGCCGATCGGGACGGCGCCGATCAGGTCGCGCGCGACCTGCGCTACATGCAGTCACTCGGCGGCAAGCATTCCGAGGCCGGTGCCTGGCGCCCGCCGATCGTCAAGACCGTGGCCGCTCGCGGCGAGGGCGTCGAGGACCTGGTCGCTGCCATCGACAAGCACCGGGACTGGATGGTGGCCACCGGCGAGCTGCATCGCCGCCGGCAGGCCCGGGCCGGTGCGGAGATCGAGGCGATTGCGGTGGAGACCGTGCGGCGCCGGTTCTCAGAGATCCACGGGGCGGCCGGGCTGGACGAGCTGGCCACCCGGGTCGCGGCCGGCCGGCTGGACCCGTACGCCGCCGCCGACGAGCTGGTTGCCTCGCTGCCGGCCTGAGCTGAGGGCCGACCTCAGGCCGGCGTGCGCAGCCGCTCGATGCCGGGATGGCCGGCCAGTGCGTGCAGTTGCAGCACGCACCACGGCGACAGTTGCGGCGTCCGGCCCGAGAGCACGTCGTCCCAGTCCAGCCACCGGCTCTGCTCCACCTCCGAAGGCCGCGGCGTCGGCTCGCCGCTGACCCGGACGCCGAACACCGGGCAGATCTCGTT
>DASZEI010000218.1:0-3811 GCA_035940975.1 Jatrophihabitans sp.
CTCTTTACTGGGTCTGCTAGCGTACGTCGCATGACCTCCGAACGGCCCTCGTTCGCGCTGCTGCGCTCGATGTCGGACGAGGCGGTGTTGCGGGCGCTGATGGACACCCCGCGGCTGACCCGCGCCCAGTTGGCGGTGGCGACCGGGCTGTCCAAGCCCACCGCCGCGGAAGCGATCCGCCGGCTCGAGGCGGCCGGCCTGGTCACCGATACCGGCGAGCGGACCACCGGCCGGGGTGGGGTCGGCAGCTACTACGCGCTCACCGACGCGGCCGGGGTCGGGCTGGCCGTGGCCATCGCGCCGGACGGGGTGGTGGTCGAGGTGGTCGGCCCGGCCGGCACGGTGACCGATCGGGTACGCGAGGTGGTGCCGCAGCCGGCCACCCCGGCGTCGGTGACCACGCTGCTGCGCAAAGCAGCCCGCCAGGTGCTGCGCGGCCGGCCGTCCGAGTCGGTGCGGGTTGCCGTGGTGTCGGCTGCCGACCCGGTGGACCGGGCCAGCGGTGATCTCGTCCAGTTGCCGGATGCGCCGTTCCTGCTCGGAGCGATGTCGCCGGCCACGGCACTGCGGCCGCTGCTGGGCGGCCCGGTTCTGGTCGACAACGACGTCAACTGGGCGGCGCTGGCCGAACGCGACGCCCGGCTGGCGCAGGGCCAGGACCTGCGGGACTTCGTCTACCTGTACCTCGGCGAGGGGCTGGGCTGCGCGGTGGTCGCCGATGGTGCCGTCCGGCGCGGGCACCGCGGCATCGCCGGTGAGATCGCCCACGTCACCGTGGCCGGACCCGACGGTGCCGCGCTGCCGTTCACCGAGATCTTCGCCCGCCTGCAGCTACGCCGGCCGGGTTCGACCGCCATCGACGTCGACCGGCTGCTCGACGCGCTGCACGGGCCAGCCGGTGAGCGGACGGCCCTGCTGGCGCGCGCCGTCCGCGACGTGGTCGCCGCGGCGATCGCCTTCTGCGATCCGGAACGCGTCGTTATCGGCGGGCCATGGGGCACCGAGGACGCCCTGCTCGACAGCCTCCGGCGCGACCTGGACGGCCAACCGCGCACCATCCCGCTCGACCGCGCCGTCACCGCCGACGAACCGTCGCTCAGCGGCGCTCGCACCGCCGCGATCACCGCGCTCAGGACCGACATCATCGCCCGCATCGCACACTGAGAGAGCACCCGTCCCCGCCTCGACCGACCTTCCGGCCCGTTCCCGAACCGATCACGACACCTACCCGGAGCCTTCGTACATGCAGTCCACGCCCGCCGTTCCCACCGCCGTCCCGCCGATCCAGGCGGTACGCGCCGGTGTGCGCGGCACCTATATCGCCTTCATCGGCTCCGGATTCGCCTTCGCCAGCTGGGCTTCGCGCATCCCGCAGGTCCGCGACCGCCTGCACCTGTCGCCGGCCGAGCTCGGGCTCGTGCTGCTGTGCATCGCCGCCGGCTCGCTACTGGCGCTCCCGCTGTCCGGGCCGGTCGTGCACCGGTTCGGGTCCCAGCGGACCGTGGCGGGAATGGCGGTACTGCTGGCGGTCGGCCTGGCAACCGTCTCCCTCGGCTACCTCGCCGGCCTGGTCCCGGTCGTCGTGGGACTGTTGCTGCTGGGCTTCGCCAACGGTGCCTGGGACGTGGCAATGAACGTCCAGGGCGCGCTGGTCGAGCGGCACCTCGGCCGTTCGATCATGTCGCGGTTCCACGCCGGCTTCAGCCTCGGCACTGTCGCCGGAGCCCTGCTCGGCGCGGCCATGGTCGCCCTGCGGGTGCCGGTCACCGCCCACCTGCTCGGGGTCACGATCGCCGTCGGGCTGGTCGTCCCGTGGGGTGCCCGCGCCTTCGTCGACGACGCGGCCGGCATCTCCGAGCACCAGGAGCAGGCCGGTCAGCGCAGTGCGCTGGCGGCCTGGCGAGAACCGCGCACGCTGCTGATCGGTGTCTTCGTGCTCGCCTTCGCGTTCGCCGAGGGCACCGGCAACGACTGGATCGGCATCGCCATGATCGACGGCTACGGCACCCCGGCCGCCGTCGGCACCCTGGCGTTCGCGGTGTTCCTGTCCGCAATGACGCTCGGGCGCTGGTTCGGGCCGGGGCTGCTCGACCGGCACGGCCGGGTGCCGGTCATCCGGGTTCTGTCGGTCCTCGGGATCGCCGGAACGCTGCTGTTCGTCTTCGCGCCCTCAACGCCGTTGGCGTTCGCCGGTTCCGTCCTGTGGGGCCTCGGCGTCTCGCTCGGGTTCCCGGTCGGCATGAGCGCCGGGGCGGACGAGCCGCAGCATGCCGCCGGCCGGGTCAGCGTCATCGCCTCCATCGGCTACTGCGCCTTCCTGGCCGGACCGCCCAGCGTCGGGTTCCTCGGCGAGCAGGTCAGCGTGCTGCGCGCCCTCACGGCGGTCGCGGTCCTGCTCGGCCTCGCCGCGGTCATCACCACGGTCGTCACGCCGCCCCACCACCCTGACCGGCCCGCGGAGAGTCCGGCAGGCCGGTAAGTCAGCTCAGGAACTGCCGCTCTCGGATGGCTGCCGTTCGTCCGGGTGCTGAGCGGCACCGAAGGCGTCATCGACGGCGTCGGCGAACCCGGCCATCGAGTCGAACTCCAGGTCGTAGCTCCACTGCCCGGTGGGTTCGGGGGTCGCTCCCCAGCCCGGACGGTCGTGGCGGCGGTTGATCCAGACCGACGGCAGGCCTTCCCGCTTGGCCGGAACGTGGTCGTGGAACAGGCTCTGCGCGACGTGCACCAGCTCGCCGCGCTCGATGCCGAGATCGGTCAACGTCGCGTAGAGGGCCCGGAAGTGGTTCTCGGCCGGCTTGTAGGCGCCGACGTCCTCGGCGGTGATGACGGCGGCGAAGTCCCCGCGCAGCCGCCGGTTGCTGCCGGCGAACCCGTCGCGGTGCACGTTGGAGACGATGATCAGCCGGTAGTGAGCGGCGAGCCTCGCCAGGGCGTCGGCGGAGTCGGGGAACGCCGGCCAGTCGGGAACCGAGTCGCCGAGGCGCTGCGCCCACTCATCGCTGACCGGGCACCCGAGGCTGTCGCCGATGCGGCGGAAGGCGGTGGCCAGGACGTCGGGGTAGCGGGCCGAGGGCGTCTGACGCTCGACCGCTGCCTCGTGCTCGGCATAGGCCAGCAGCAGCTCCTCCTCGCTCAGGTCCAGTCCCTGCTCGCCGGCCCACGGTGCCAGCACGGCGGCGATGCCCGATTCCCAGTCGATGAGGGTGCCGTAGCAGTCGAAGCTCAGCGCCTTGTACCGGGTCAGGTCCAGGTCGGAGGTCATATCGAAACGCTACCCAAGCCTTGCGCTTGCCCCGTCGCGGTCATCGCAGGAAATCTGACGAACTGAGGAACGCGACGGCTGGAACCGGCCGGCGGCTCTAGGGTTTCGACTGTCAGGTCGGCCCTACACATCCGGTGAGGTTGGGACATGGACGAGAGCAAGCCCGATTTCTCTGATCTGAGCGCGCTGTTCATCAACACGACCCTGACCCGGTCGCCGGCGGCCAGCCATACCCAGCTGCTGGTCGATGTCAGTGCCGCCATCATGGCCAAGCAGGGGGTGTCGGTCGATCAGTTCCGGGCGGTCGACCACGACATCGCCACCGGCGTCTACCCGGACATGCGCGAGCACGGCTGGGCCAGCGACGCATGGCCCGAGCTGTTTCCGCGGGTGCTGGCCGCTGACATCCTGGTGATCGCCGGCCCGATCTGGCTGGGTGACAACAGCAGCCAGACCAAGAAGGTCATCGAACGGCTCTACGCCCACTCCGGCGAGCTGAACGAGCGCGGGCAATGGCTCTTTTACGGCCGGGTCGGCGGCTGCCTG
>DASZEI010000219.1:0-13309 GCA_035940975.1 Jatrophihabitans sp.
CATGCCGTCCGGGCAGGAACCGGCAGCCGGCAGCCCGTCCTCCGAGTGGGGTGGCGGCGAGTCCGATGCGGCGGCGAAGTCGACCGACCCGGCCCGTGCCCGGCAGCGCCGGCCGCTGGTGCGGCCGGAGCCGTTGACGCAGCACGGACCGGCCAGGGTGATCGCGCTGTGCAACCAGAAGGGCGGGGTCGGCAAGACCACCTCGACCATCAACCTCGGCGCCGCGCTGACCGAGTTCGGTCGCCGGGTGCTGCTGGTCGACTTCGACCCGCAGGGCGCGCTCAGCGTCGGGCTGGGCATCCAGCCGCACCAGCTGGAACGCACTGCCTACAACCTGCTGATGGAACGCTCGGTCGGCATCGACGAGGTGCTGCTCAAGACCGCCGTCCCGGGCATGGACCTGCTGCCCTCCAACATCGACCTGTCCGCCGCCGAGGTCCAGCTGGTGAACGAGGTGGCCCGCGAGCAGACCCTGGCCCGCACCCTGGCGCCGGTGCTCAACGACTACGACTTCGTGCTGATCGACTGCCAGCCCTCGCTCGGCCTGCTGACCGTCAACGCGCTGACGGCCGCCCACGGCGTGATCATCCCGCTGGAGTGCGAGTTCTTCAGCCTGCGCGGGGTGGCGCTGCTGATCGACACCATCGACAAGGTGCAGCAGCGGCTGAACCCGAACCTGCGGCTCGAGGGCATCCTGGCCACCATGTACGACGGCCGCACCCTGCACGGCCGCGAGGTGTACAGCCGGGTGCTGGAGGCCTTCGGGGACAAGGTGTTCGACACGGTGATCTCGCGGACCGTCCGATTCCCCGAGACGACGGTGGCCGGCGAGCCGATCACCACCTGGGCGCCGACCTCGAACGGCGCGGTGGCCTACCGGGAGCTGGCGATGGAGGTTCTTTCCCGCCCGTGAGCCCAACATCCCCGGACGAGCTTGCGCTGGAGGACCTGCCGGAGGAGTGGGACCTGCCGCCCGAGCCGGAACCGCTGACCGCCGACGGCGGCCCGCAGCGGTTCAGCGTCCGGCTGGACAATTTCGAGGGCCCGTTCGACCTGCTGCTGAGCCTGATCAGCCGGCGCCAGCTCGACGTCACCGAGGTGGCGCTCTCGCAGGTGACGGATGAGTTCATCAGCTACCTCAAGGCAGCCGGGGACGAGTTCGACCTGGGGCAGGCCACCGAGTTCCTGGTGGTGGCCGCGACCCTGCTCGACCTGAAGGCGGCCCGGCTGCTGCCGGCCGCCGACGTCGAGGACGAGGACGACCTGGCCCTGCTGGAGGCGCGCGACCTGCTGTTCGCCCGGCTGCTGCAGTACCGGGCCTACAAGCTGGCCGCCGCGCACCTCGGCACGCTGGCCACCCGGGCCGGCCGCAGGTTCGGCCGGGTCGCCGAGCTGGAACCCCGGTTCGCCGCGCTCAGCCCGGAGCTGCGGATCGGGGTGGACCTGCACCAGTTCGCCGCGATCGCGGCCGCGGCGCTGCGGCCCCGACCGGTTGCGGTGATCGGGGTGGATCACCTGCACGCGCCGCGGGTCAGCGTGCGCGAGCACATGGTGACCCTGGCCGAGCGGCTGGCCCGCACCGGATCGGCCACCTTCCGGTCCCTGATCGCCGACTGCGGCTCCACCCTGGAGGTGGTGGCCCGGTTCCTCGGCCTGCTGGAGCTCTACCGGGACGGCGCGGTGAGCTTCGACCAGGCCGAGGCGCTGTCGGAACTGCGGGTCCGCTGGATCGGCGGCGCGCGTGGCGCCGCTGATCCGGATGAGGAGTACGGCTGATGAGCCAGCCGCCGGACGCCGCACCACAGCCCGCCGCACCGCCGGACCTGACCGACCCTGCCGAGCTGCGCTCGGCGCTGGAGGCGTTGCTGTTCGTTGCCGACGGCCCGGTGCAGCTGAGCCAGCTGGCCGCGGCGGCGCAACGCCCGGCGGCCGAGGTGGCCCAGGCGCTGGCCGAGATCACCGCCGACCTGGACCGGCGCGGCGCCGGCTGGCAGCTGCGGCCGGCCGCCACCGGCTTCCGGCTCTACACCCGGGAGCGCTACGCCCCGCTCGTGGAGGCGTTCCTGCTCGACGGCCAGCGCAGCAAGCTCAGCCAGGCCGCGTTGGAGACGCTGGCGGTGGTGGCCTACCGGCAGCCGGTGACCCGGGCTCGGATCTCGGCGATCCGGGGCGTCAACGTGGACGGGGTGGTGCGCACCCTGCTGGCCCGGGAGCTGATCACCGAGGTGGGCCTGGACCCGGAGACCGGCGGCGGGCTCTACCGCACCACCAGCACGTTCCTGGAGAAGATGGGCATCGCCTCGGTGGAGGAGTTGCCCTCGCTGGCGCCGCTGCTGCCCGAGCTGGACACCCTGGACCTTGACGAGCTGTGACGTCGATGAGCTCTGACCAGCCCGCCGAAGGCATCCGACTGCAGAAGGTGCTGGCCAGCGCGGGCCTGGGCTCCAGGCGGGCCTGCGAGCAGCTGATCGCCGAAGGCCGGGTCAGCGTGGACGGCCGGGGAGTGGCCGAGCTGGGCACCCGGGTCGATCCGCAGACCTCGGTGGTGCGGGTGGACGGCAAGCGGGTGAACCTGCGCACGGGCCTGGTGTACCTGGCGATGAACAAGCCGCGCGGGGTGCTGACCACGATGTCCGATCCGCACGGGCGTCCCACCGTCGGCGATTACGTCGCCGACCTGCCGGAGCGGCTCTTTCACGTCGGCAGGCTGGACGCCGACACCGAGGGCCTGCTGATCCTCACCAACGACGGCGAGTTCGCCCACCGGCTGGCCCATCCCTCGCACGAGGTGGTCAAGACCTACATCGCCGAGGTGCCCGGCCCGGTGGACAGATCACTGGCAAGGCGTCTCAAGGCCGGCATCCAACTCGACGACGGCCCGGTCCAGGTGGACGATTTCCAGGTGATCGACTACTCGGCCGGTCGGGCACTGGTCCAGGTGTCGCTGCATGTGGGCCGCAACCATGTCGTCCGGCGGCTGCTGGACGCGGTCGGGCACCCGGTCGACAAGCTGGTGCGGGTCGCGATCGGACCGGTCCGGCTGGGCGACCTGCGACCCGGGTCGATCCGCGAGCTGAGCGCCGTCGAGCTGGGTGAGCTCTACCGCCACCTCGGCCTCTAGAGTGTCGGGGTCCGACCACGGCCGGTGAGACGAGCGGGAGACCAGCCTCCGGCCGGATGCCGGAAGGAACGAAGGGAAAGCCGGTGAGCGTTCGGGCGGTGCGAGGCGCGATCCAGGTCGAGCGCGACGAGCGGCAGGCGATCCTGGACGGCGCCTCGGAGCTGGTCAAGGAGGTGATGGCCCGCAACCAGATCGAGCCGGACCAGTTGATTTCGATCCTGTTCACCGCCACGCCGGACCTGAACTCCGAATTTCCGGCTTACGCTGCCCGGCAGCTCGGCCTGACCGACGTGCCGCTGATGTGCGCCAGCGAGATCGCGGTGCCCGGCGCGCTGCCCCGGACGCTGCGGCTGCTGGCGCACTTCGACACCGAGCTGGGCCGCGCCGACATCAGGCACGTCTACCTCGGCGGCGCGGCTTCGCTGCGCACCGACCTGCCGCGCTAGCACGCCTCCCCGGCCGGACCCCGTACCCTGGGACTGCCCGGCCTCCGGACGGGCTGGTTCGCCCGCCGACCGCCCGCGAACGCACCGCCAGACATCTGTCGTGACCAGGACTGGATTCGCCGGCGTGCCTACCGACTTCAGTGAAGCCCCTGAGTTCCGGGGGGTGGTTGCGCTCGACGGGCCCTCGGGCACCGGAAAGTCCACCGTCGCCAGGCTGCTGGCACAGCGGCTGCGGACCCAGTACCTCGACACCGGGGCGATGTACCGGGCCGCCACCGTCGCGGTGCTGCGGGCCGGCATCGACCCCGGTGACCCGGTCGCCGTCGCGGCCGAGGTGGCGACCAGCCGGATCGACGTCGGCACCGATCCGTGGCAGAGCAGCACCCGGCTCGACGGACAGGATGTCGAGCACGAGATCCGGACGGCCGCCATCACCGCGGCGGTGTCGGCGGTGTCGGCCGTCCAGGCGGTCCGTACCCAGCTGGTGGCCCAGCAGCGGCTGATCATCAGCCGCGCCCCCACGGTCGCCGAAGGCCGCGACATCGGCTCGGTGGTCTGGCCGGATGCCGAGCTGAAGGTGTACCTCACCGCCAGCGAGGACGTCCGGGCCCGGCGCCGGGCCGGCGAGCTGGGCGAGGACGACCTGGGACGGGTCACCCGGTCGCTGCGCCGCCGGGACGACTTCGACTCCAGCCGGGCGGCCAGCCCGCTGCGGCGCCCGGACGGCGCGACCGAGATCGACACCTCCGAGCTGAGCATCGACGAGGTGGTCGAGTTGCTGGCCGGGCTGGCGTTCCGCGCGGTCAGCACGGCAGATCGCGCCTGAGGCATGACCGATCCCGATCTCGAGGACGCCGAGGCCCTGCCGATCACGCCGGTGGTGGCGGTGGTCGGGCGTCCGAACGTGGGCAAGTCCACCCTGGTGAACCGGATCCTGGGACGGCGCGAGGCGGTGGTGCAGGACGTGCCCGGGGTGACCCGGGACCGGATCGCCTACGACGCCAACTGGGGCGGCCGGCAGTTCACCCTGGTCGACACCGGCGGCTGGGAACCGGACGCCACCGGCCTGCAGGCGATGGTGTCGCGGCAGGCCGAGCAGGCGGTGGTGACCGCCGACCTGGTGCTGTTCGTGATCGACTCGCGCACCGGTGCCACCGAGACCGACCTGGTGGTGGCCCGCACGCTGCGCCGGTCCGGCCGGCCGGTGGTGCTGGCGGTGACCAAGGTCGACGACGAGCGCGGCGAGTCCGACGCGGCCGAGGCCTGGTCGCTGGGCCTGGGGGAGCCGTACCCGGTCAGCGGGCTGCACGGCCGCGGGTCCGGCGACCTGCTGGACGCGATCCTGGACAAGCTGCCGGACGCCCCGCCGGAACGCGAGCCGGCGGGTGGTCCGCGCCGGGTCGCGCTGGTCGGGCGCCCCAACGTCGGCAAGTCCAGCCTGCTGAACCGGCTGGCCGGCCAGGAACGGGCAGTGGTGGACTCGGTGGCCGGCACCACCGTCGACCCGGTGGACTCGCTGCTCGAACTCGGCGGCCAGACCTGGCGCTTCGTCGACACCGCGGGCCTGCGCCGGCGGGTCACCAACGCCTCCGGGATGGAGTACTACGCCAGCCTGCGGACGGCCGCCGCGATCGAGTCGGCCGAGGTCGCGGTGGTCCTGCTGGACGCCTCGGAGGTGATCTCCGAGCAGGACCAGCGGGTCATCTCGATGGTGGTGGAGGCCGGCCGGGCCCTGGTGATCGCCTTCAACAAGTGGGACCTGGTCGATGAGGACCGGCGCCTGCAACTGGAGAAGGAAGCCGACTGGGAACTGCAGCGGGTGCAGTGGGCGCCCCGGGTCAACGTCTCGGCCAAGACCGGCCGGGCGGTGGACAAGCTGGCTGGCGCGCTGCGCACCTCGCTGGCGTCCTGGGACCGCCGGATCCCCACCGGCCGGCTCAACAGCTGGCTGACCGAGGTGGTCAATGCCACGCCGCCGCCCGGCCGCGGCGGCAAGCACCCGCGGGTGCTGTTCGCGACCCAGGCCGACACCCGGCCACCCCGGTTCGTGCTGTTCACCACCGGCTTCCTGGAGGCCGGCTACCGGCGCTTCCTCGAGCGCCGGCTGCGGGAGGACTTCGATTTCGAGGGCAGCCCGATCGAGATCTCGATCCGGGTCCGGGAACGCCAGCAGCGTGGCTGAGCCCCGGCGCTGGCGGGACCGGCCGGCCCGGTGCGCTAAAGTTGCGGCGGTTCGCTCGCAGCGGGGCCGGGCGAGCGGAGCGGGCTGTAGCGCAGCTTGGTAGCGCACCTGACTGGGGGTCAGGGGGTCGCAGGTTCAAATCCTGTCAGCCCGACATCGCCTTGCGCAGCAGGGTGTTCTTCCGACATTGCGTCGGTCGAGCGCCCTGCGGCAGGGTTCAGCGGCTACCGGCGAGATAGCTGCGGCGAGGTCGGCGGGAGGCCAGAGCGCGTGAGTTCGCAGCCCTCGGCCGTGAGCGCTCCCACCCCGTCCCGGCTGACGGTGTTCACCGTGCCCAACCTGCTCAGCTTCTCCCGGCTGCTCGGGGTGCCGCTGTTCCTGTGGTTGCTGCTCGGCCCGCACGCCGACGGCTGGGCGCTGGTCGTCCTGATGGTCAGCGGGGTCACCGACTGGGCCGACGGGGTGCTGGCCCGCAAGCTCAACCAGATGTCGCGGCTCGGCGCGCTGCTGGACCCGGTGGCCGACCGGCTCTACATCCTGGCCACCCTGGTCGGGCTGGTGCTGCGGCATGTCATCCCGCTCTGGCTGGCGGCGCTGATCATCGGCCGGGACCTGGTGCTGGCCGCCACCCTGCCGGCCCTGCGCAAGCGCGGGCTGACCGGGTTGCCGGTGCACTACCTGGGCAAGGCGGCCACCTTCAACCTGCTGTACGCCTTTCCGCTGCTGCTCATCGGCTCCCGGCCGGGCACCCTGGGCGAGATCGCCAAGCCGATCGCGTGGGCGTTCACGATCTGGGGCACCGGCCTCTACCTGTGGGCTGCCGGGCTCTACCTGATCCAGTTCCGCCGGGTGATTACCGGACCGGCGGTGGTCTGAGTGGCCGGGACCGACCAGCGGAGCGCGCCGGTGCCGAGCCTGTCCAGCGCGATGCTCGATGACCTGCTCAACAACACCCTCGATCCCGGGTACCGGCTGGCTTACGAGTCCGCGCCGGGCTCGCCGGCCAGGACGCGCCGCTGGTGGGACGGTCCGCTGCTGTGGCTGGCCAGCTTCGCGGTCGGCCTGCTGCTGGTGGTGGCCTACCAGCAGCAGCACCGGTCCGCACCGGCCCGCGAGGCCACCCGCAAGGACCTCATCGACCGGATCGAGCGGCTGCAGGCAGCCGGCAACTCCCTGGACGTCCGGGCCAAGGCGCTGGCCAGCGAGGTCGCGGCGCTGCGGGACGCGCGGCTGCCCGGCAACAGCGACCAGCTGAAGAACCTGGAACTGGACTCGGGCTCGCTGCCGGTCACCGGCCCGGGCGTGCGGATCGAACTGGACGAGCCACGGGCGCAGACCACGGCGGCCAACGGGCGCCCGGGCACGACGCCGCAGGACCAGGTCGCGGTGCTGCACGACCGCGACATCCGGGCGGTGGTCAACCAGCTGTGGGCAGCCGGCGCGGAGGCGGTCGCGGTGAACGAGCTGCGGCTGACCTCGACCTCGTTCATCCGGTTCGCCGGCGAGTCGGTGCTGGTGGACTTCCAGCCGATCAGCGCGCCGTACTCGATCGAGGCGATCGGTGACCGCAACGGCCTGCTGGTCGCCTTCGCCGACTCCGGCATCGCCCGCCAGCTCAAGACGATGGCGGCGGTGGAGGGCATCACGTTCCGGTTCAGCGGCAAGTCCGGACTCCGGCTGCAGTCGGTTACGGTGACCCAGCCGCACTACGCCGGACTCGGGGCAGCCAGCTCCAGCGCCAGCCCGTCCCGTCCCGTCGCCAGCCCGTCCGGTTCCAGCGCCAGCCCGTCCAGTTCGGAGTCCCCTCGATGATTGCCGCGATCGCCCTGGTCATCGGCGTGCTGCTGGGCATCGTGTTCCGCCCCACCGTGCCGCTGTGGCTGGAGCCCTACCTGCCGATCGCCGTGGTGGCCGCGCTGGACGCGGTCTTCGGCGGGGTCCGGGCGCGGCTCGACGGCATCTTCGTGGCCAAGGTGTTCGTGGTCTCGTTCGTCTCCAACGTGCTCGTTGCCGCGCTGATCGTGTTCATGGGCGACAAGCTCGGCGTCGGCGGCCAGCTGTCCACCGCGGTGGTGGTGGTGCTGGGCATCCGGATCTTCGGCAACGCCGCCGCCATCCGACGTCACCTGTTCCGGGCCTGAGATGGCTGACCAGCCCACCCCCGAGCACACTGGCGCCGGTGGCCCGCCGGCACCGCGCCGGACCCGCAACCGCGGCGCTACCGCCCTGATCGGCACCCTGCTGGCGATGCTCGGCTTCGCCCTGGCGGTGCAGTTCCGGTCCAACTCTCAGACCGACGCGCTGGCCGGCGCCCGGGAGGCCGACCTGGTCCGGATCCTGGACGACCAGAACAGCCGGATCGACCGGCTGCAGGGCCAGATCAGCGATCTGCAGGCGGCCAAGCAGCGGCTGTCCGACAGCGGCAGCAATAACGTCGCGGCCCGCCAGGAGGCCCAGCGGCAGGCTGACGCGCTGGCGGTGCTGACCGGCTCGGCCCCCGCCCACGGGCCGGGGATCCGGGTCAACATCATCGATCCGCAGCATGCGCTGGCAGCTGAGCAGCTGCTCGACGTGGTGGAGGAGCTGCGCGGCGCCGGTGCCGAGGTGATCCAGTTCGGGCCGGTCCGGATCGGTACCTCCAGTGCCTTCACCGACACCGGCTCCGGGGTGTCGCTGGACCGGACGGAGCTGCGGCCGCCCTACGAGGTGCTGGCGATCGGGGATCCCAGGACCCTGAGCACCGCGCTCAACATCCAGGGCGGCGTCGTCAACACCGTGCACGCGGCCGGCGGCGAGATCGACATCGCCGAGCAGTCCACGATCAGCATCACCGTCACCAGGCCCATTCCGACTCCGAGCTACGCCACCCCGGCCGGTAAGTGATCACCCCTGCCCGACCCGGTAAGGTCGCGCGCACCGTGCCGTGGCGCGGAGCCGGTGCGGACAGCAGTGCCCGAACCAGCTACTCCTTCCGCCCTTGACGTCGACGAGGTGACCCCAGACATGGCAGAGATCCCACCCGACCTGCGCTACACCACCGACCACGAATGGGCCAAGCCCACCCAGGGCAACATCGTCCGGGTCGGCATCACCGACTTCGCGCAGAACTCCCTCGGCGACATCGTGTTCGTGTCGGTGCACGGGTTGGACTCCACGTTGGAGTCCGGCGACACCTTCGGCGAGGTGGAGTCGACCAAGAGCGTCTCGGACCTCTACGCCCCGGTCGCGGGCACCGTGGTGACCCGCAACGAGGCGCTGGACGACAACCCCGACCTGGTGAACACCGACCCCTACGGCGCCGGCTGGATCGTCGAGATCGAGGTCGCCGATCTGGCCGTGCTCGATTCGCTGCTCGACGCCGAGGCCTACGGCAAGACAACTTCCGAGTGAACCTCCACCTCGCGTTGACCCTTTACCGCACCGCAAACTAGGCTCGGCGGCACCGGCGACCCGGACGCGCCTCGCGCTCGATCGGACCCGTCGCTGTCGACAGGCAGGGCAAGAGAAAGGGCGTCCCCGGCGTGTTCTGCACCGCGTGTGGCACCGAGAACTCACCTGAAAGCCGATACTGCGCGCAGTGCGGGGCTCCCCTGGTGGGTGCCAATCAGCCGGCCGGCGGTCGGCCCAACGGCCCGGACGTGACCTCGATACTGTCCGCCGGGCACGCCACGGTCGGCGGTCCGGACACCGACGAGTTCTCCCCCGAGGCCCATCAGCGCGCCATCGACGCGCTGGCACCGGGCTCTGCGCTGCTGGTGGTCAAGCGCGGCCCGAACGCGGGCAGCCGGTTCCTGCTCGACCAGGACGTCACCACGGCCGGTCGGCATCCGGACAGCGACATCTTTCTCGACGACGTCACCGTCTCGCGGCGGCACGTGGAGTTCCGGCGTGACGGTGCCGGCTTTGCCGTCTATGACGTGGGCAGCCTGAACGGCACCTACGTCAACCGGGAGCGGATCGACTCGGCGACCCTGGCCGGTGGTGACGAGGTGCAGATCGGCAAGTTCCGGCTGGTGTACCTGAACTCGGTGGTCCGTAGCGGAGCTGGTTCGTGAACGCCGCCAGCCTGCCGGCCCGCGGAACGCTGTCGATCGGCGAGGTGCTGGCCCAGCTGCGCGCCGACTTCCCGGACGTGACGATCTCCAAGATCCGGTTCCTCGAGGACCAGGGCCTGGTGCAACCGGACCGCACCCCGTCCGGCTACCGCAAGTTCTCCGGCTCCGACGTCGCCCGGCTGAAGTACGTGCTCAGCCAGCAGCGCGACCACTACCTGCCGCTGCGGGTCATCAAGGACCAGCTCGAGGCCATCGACCGCGGCCACGGCCACGGCCCGGCACCCGCCGCGGTGCCGCGCGCGGCCCATCCGGCGATCGTCGACAACGCCCCGACCGCCGAGCACTTCCGGTCCTCGGCCGCGGCCATGCGGTTGAGCCGCGAGGAACTGCTCAACACCGCCGGGCTGCGGCCGTCCCAGCTGTCCGAGCTGGAGCAGTTCGGCCTGATCGGCCAGCGAGCCGGCGGCTACTACGACGACGACGCCCTGGCCATCGCCCGGGTGGTGGCCGAGATGGCCAGGTTCGGCATCGAGGGCCGGCACCTGCGCGGCTTCAAGTCCGCCGCCGACCGTGAGGTGGGCCTGTTCGGCCAGGTCGCCGGACCGATGGTCAAGCAGCGCAGCGGCGACGGCCGGGCCCGCGCCGAGGAAACGGTGCGCGAGCTGGCGGCGCTGTCGGTGCGCTTACACGCGGCTCTGGTACAGATTGGGCTACGTGAGATCGTCGGCTGAGCGCGGAAACCGCTAGGCTCGAAAGGGTCACCCGTGTTCGTCACGACAGCAGAGGAGGGCCGCCAGATGACCCTGCATCCGCTTGAGGTTGTCGGCGTGCGGGTCGAGCTGCCTGCCAATCAGCCGGTCGTCCTGCTCAAGGAATCCGGCGGTGTCCGCTACCTGCCGATCTGGATCGGCGCGGTGGAGGCTTCGGCCATCGCCTTCGAGCAGCAGGGCGTCCAGACCCCCCGGCCGATGACCCACGACCTGCTGCGGGACGTGATCGGCGCGCTGGGTGGCGAGTTGAAGCAGGTGTCCATCACCGAGTTGCGTGACGACGTCTTCTACGCCGAGTTGCAGTTCGCCGACGGCACCACGGTCAGCGCCCGGCCCTCCGACGCGATCGCCCTGGCGCTGCGCACCGAGACCCCGATCGTCGGGGACGAGAGCGTGCTGGCCACCGCCGGGATCTCGATCCCTGAGGAGGACGAGGACGAGGTGGAAAAGTTCCGGGAGTTCCTGGACACCATCTCCGCCGACGACTTCGCCGGCTCCGGCGGCGATGAGCCGCATCCGGGAAGCTCCTGAGCGGCAGCCCGCCGCACAGTCTGCACCTGAACTCGACAGTTACTTTTTCGGAGCGATCCGGCGAGGCGCATTGACCGGTGTAGCCACCGCGGCATACCGTCAGTAAATACCCACGGTGCAATTCGATGGGTGCCGCGCCTGGTTCAGCCGAATCGGAGGCGGTTCAGGGGATCGCAGCGATGTGCGCGGCAGGTAGGAGATCGACGTGCTGGACCATACGCCGGAGCAGGGCGAGCTGTTCTCCCAGCCAGGCATCGGCTCCGACGACTCGGTCGGCTACCGCGGCCCGACCGCCTGCTCCGCCGCCGGCATCACCTACCGTCAGCTGGACTACTGGGCCCGCACCGAGCTGGTGGTTCCCTCGGTCCGCTCGGCGGCCGGCTCCGGCAGCCAGCGGCTGTACTCGTTCAAGGACATCCTGGTTCTCAAGGTGGTCAAGCGGCTGCTCGACACCGGCGTCTCGCTGCAGAACATCCGGCTCGCGGTGGACGCGCTGCGCGAGCGCGGCGTCGAGGACCTGGCCCGGATCACCCTGCTCTCCGACGGCACCACGGTCTATGAGTGCACCTCCTCCGAAGAGGTGGTCGACCTGCTGCGGGGCGGGCAGGGGGTGTTCGGCATCGCGGTCAGCGGCGCGCTGCGCGAGCTGGCCGGCTCGCTGGCCACGCTGCCGTCCGAGCGCACCGACGGCGCGGTGAGCACCGAAGCCGCCGACGAGCTGGCCCGGCGCCGGCAGCGCCGTACCGCCTCCGCTTAGGCCGGCTTCCGCGCTACGGCGCTTTCCCGTCGGCGGCCTTCGCCTGGGGCAGTCCGCACCGCCGGGCTGGTAACGTGGGCAGTACCGCAACACGCGCACGGGAGAGTTCGTCCAGCGGAGTCTGGGCGGCGCCGAAGGGGCAATTTCCCCGCCAACCTCTCAGGCTGCAGGACCGTGCGTGCAGGTAGCTCTGAAGGGCGCCAGCCTGACAGAGGGGGAGTAGTCCGGTCGCCTACGTCCGGGCTGCTTCGGCCCTGTCTGAAGTTGGAGTGCCCGCATGGACAACGCTGCCGTTGAAGAGAATGCTGCCGTTCCCGCGCTGACCCCGTTCTCGGCCCGACACATCGGGGTGACCCAGCCGGCCGACCAGGCCGTGATGCTGAAGGCGCTGGGTTTCAGCACCCTGGAGGAGCTGCTGACCGCGGCGATCCCGAAGAGCATCCGGACCACGCTGGAACTGGCGCTGCCGCCGGCCGCCTCCGAGGCCGAGGTCGCCGCCGAGCTGCGGGCGCTGGCCGCCCGCAACACCCCGCGCGCCTCGATGATCGGCCTCGGCTACTACGACACCATCACCCCGCCGGTGATCCGCCGCAGTGTGCTGGAGAACCCGGCCTGGTACACCGCCTACACCCCGTACCAGCCCGAGATCAGCCAGGGCCGGCTCGAGGCGCTGCTGAACTTCCAGACCATGGTCGAGGACCTGACCGGCCTGCCGACCGCCGGCGCGTCGCTGCTGGACGAGTCCACCGCCGCTGCCGAGGCGATGGCCCTGGCGTATCGCACCTCGGCCGCGGCCAAGAAGGGTGCCGACGTCTTCCTGATCGACGCCGACGTGCTGCCCCAGACCGTGGACGTGGTCCGGACCCGGGCCACCGCGCTCGGCCTGCGGGTGCTCGTCGCCGACCTGGCGGGGGGATTGCCGGCCGAGCTCGCCGACGGCGCGGTGTTCGGCATCCTGCTGCAGTACCCGGGCGCCTCGGGCCAGGTGCGCGAGCTGCGCGGGCTGATCGAGGCCGCCCACCAGGCCGGTGCGCTGGCCGCGGTGGCCGCCGACCTGCTGGCCCTGACGTTGCTGGTCCCGCCCGGGGAGCTCGGCGCCGACATGGCCGTGGGCACCTCCCAGCGCTTCGGGGTACCGCTGGGCTTCGGCGGCCCGCACGCCGGTTACCTCTCGATCCGGGCCGGCCTGGAGCGCCAGCTGCCCGGCCGGCTGGTCGGGGTCTCGGTCGACGCCGAGGGCCGGCCGGCCTACCGGCTGGCCCTGCAGACCCGCGAGCAGCACATCCGCCGCGAGAAGGCGACCTCCAACATCTGCACCGCCCAGGTGCTGCTGGCGGTGATGGCGTCGATGTACGCGGTCTACCACGGCCCACACGGGCTGCGGGCGATCGCCGCCAACGTGCACGCCCGAGCCGGCCGGCTGGCTGCCGGACTTCGGGCCGGCGGG